>JBPCSW010000364.1:0-2841 GCA_051006675.1 Fluviibacter sp. | reverse complement strand
CGACGGCCCTGGACAATCTTGAAGCCGGGGACTTCGCGGCCCTCTTTAAACTCCTCCATGACCTGGCTCCGGATCGTCTTGACCCACTGGCTAATCAGGTCAAGTGAGGCCATGGCTTGCGCCAGTTGGTGTTTGTCCATTGTCCGTGTCATAGCAGCTTCCAGCTTGGGCGTTGGGTCATCAAGGTCTACAAAGTCATCCGCGATGGCGGCGTAAACGTGTGCCGCCAAGGCGGTACAGGTGCTTGCGGCAGGGCAGAATCGGCACTGCTTTTCGCCGGGGACAATTTCAGGGTTGCTTTGCTGGGTAGCGATGACCGCTGCACGAACCTGATCGCCAAACTCTCTGAGGGTTTTAAAGTTCATCTTCAATCACCCATTCGCTGATGTGGTCAAGGCGGGGTTGATGGATGACTAAGCGGATACGCTTGAACGGTCCCATCCACGAATAGAAGTCAAGTGCGGCCAACCCGTAGATCATCAACTGGCTGTTGTTTTCGGCGTCGACCCGTACACCCATGCCGTACTTGAGATCCACAATAATCAACTCGTCTTCAGTGAAGATGACGCAGTCAGCCGTACCGTGCGCGTCCTCTTCCCCCGTGATATGGGAAATCGGCAGCTTCTGCTCGATCAGCTTGATGCCGTCGAACGATGCGACCAAGTCGATATAGCTCTGGACGAACTCGGCCATTTCCTTGGAGATGACGAATGTCTTCTCCTCGATCAGATAATCCTGTCCGATCTGGGATGCCGCGTCCCAACCATTCACCAGACACCGTTGTGCCAGTTCATGGGCGCAAGTGCCTTCCATCGAGAAGGCGGTGGACTTACGCGGGAGGTCTTTAGTCAAGTTGATGGAGCCAGGGCAGCGGCCCCATCGTTCGTACCCGGAAGGAGAGTAAAGGGCATGAGCCATTACTTGCCCTCCAGTTCAGCTTTTTCTGCGTCGGTCAGTTCGCAAGCGGCCAAAGCTTGCTGGTAGTCCTCGACTTTGATTTCTTTGGCTTTCTCAACACCAAATTGCTTGACAATCTTTTTGGCTTCAGCCGCTCCGCGAACATTGGAGATGGCGATCAGCGCTTGCTGAATCTGACCTAGCGTAATTTCGTCCTCAACTACCGCTACGGGTGGTATCTGGACAGGGCTTTGTGTCCTAATCGCCTCGGCGTGATTGTTCAGCGCCAGGGTAAGGTCGTTGATGCTTGAGAGAATGGTGTCGAGAGTCATGGGGCGACTCCCATCAGTACGGCATCCAGGTAGTCCAGATGCAAAGACATGGCCACAGCGGCCATGCAGAGGAAGAGACGTAACATATTATGCTCCTGCTTGATGTTTCAATCGCGGCTTGTCCGCGACTGGTGAAAATCGTAGCAGTGCTTTAAATTTTACGCAAGTATATTTTTAAGCCATGCTTTAAAGCACGGCGTGGTGCGGGTTTGCGCCCTATTTGGCGGAAGTCTTGGGCGGGGTAAAGGCGCTGGCGGACAGGTCTATCGCTGCCGACCAAGTGAACGATTTGTCTGATCCGATGGGTTTGTGTTCTACCTCTATGTACGGAATCTTTTCGTCGGGTTGCTCAAGCATGAACCGCCCAAAAGCTATCCAGCTTTGACGCTGTATCGGTGTCATTTGGTCAAAGATGTCCTGAAGGGTAGCGTTGTCTTTCTGCTGGATTTGCTTCTGTGCGACACTTGCGGCCATCTTCGTTAGCTCGCGGCCCAGCGTCGGACTGATGTCGTATACGTTACATTTCAGACCTTTAGCAAACTTTACAACCACGCTGAGGTTGAGTGGGCGTACCCCCTTAATATACTGCCAGACCATTTGAGCTGATCCGATATCGACTTGGCGTCCGAAGACTTCTTGACTGGAGTACAGGGGCTTGCCGCTGGCCAGCCACAGGGCTTCGAGTCTTTTGGCGTCCTCTTTTTGCCACTCTTTTAACTCTGCCCGCTCCTTTTTAGGGGCGGGTACGTCTCTCGGTAGGTCGTCGAATAACGGCTTACTTTTTTGCTTTTTAAATATCATCTTCATCTCCTTATTGCGTCTACCACAACGTCTATTATTGTAGCATTGCTAGATAAAACAATAGGTACTTCTACCTATTTTTCACCTTTTATGCAAGCCATGGTAGAAAAAACGCCTTGCACTTTAAAAACAAGCATCGCTATAATTTCACCCATGGATGGTTTGAAAGACTTCATTGTGGACTTTGGCGGCATCAAGGCTTTGGCCCGTGAACTGGGTGTCTCGCCGTCTATGGTCTATCAGTGGCTGACGAGGCGGCGACCCGTGTCGCCGCGCAGGGCCGCACAAATTCAAAGCCTCTCGCACGGACGGGTGAGGGCGGGTGACCTGGATCACACGGTTGATTGGGGGTCATTGCACGATTGATTGGTAAGTAAAGCTTGTTTGCCCCACTCCGGTGGGGCTTTTTTTTAGGATGAGGATGAAAGATGAAATTGACCTTGATGCCCGATGGCAGCGTCTGCTGCCCCGTCTGCGGCGAAACCCATGTGGATATCGTCAACATGGAGCTTTACGCCAATTCGCATTACACGATTCATACCAATGGGTGGGTGGATAAGGACGACGACTTCACGGGTGTTCCTGAATGGATGCTGAGTGAGCGATCCGATCCCCTGGTCATCACGTTCCAGTGCCAGAAATATCACGAATTCAACCTTGCGCTCTATCGCGCAAAAGGTAAGGTTTTCACCGCTGTGGGCGGGCAGTCCACCTTCCGTAGCTGGGAGGCGTGATGGACGAGCTACCCGAATTCTGTCCCGACAATATCCCTGAAAGTCTCAAGGCACTGCCGCGTTGGTCGCCTTGGTAT
>JBPCSW010000363.1:0-7537 GCA_051006675.1 Fluviibacter sp. | reverse complement strand
GCAGCTCGCCTTCTGTGTGCCGTCGGGTAACATCGGCAATATCTGTGCCGGCCATATCGCCCGTCAGATGGGTCTACCGATTGCCAAACTGATTCTGGCAACGAACGAAAACAATGTGCTCGACGAGTTCTTCAGTACCGGCGTTTATCGTCCGCGCGCAACGGCTGAAACGCACGTGACGTCCAGCCCGTCGATGGATATCTCGAAGGCCTCTAACTTTGAACGTTTCGTCTTTGATCTGGTAGGTCGTGACCCCGCCAAGGTGCGTGAGTTGTGGGCCAAGGTGGATGCGGGTGGTGCGTTTGATCTGAACGGCACACCGTACTGGGCTGAGATTGCCCAATATGGTTTTGCCTCGGGTTCAAGCACGCATGCTGATCGTCTGACAACCATTCGCCAAGTCTGGGAGCAGTATCAGATCGTGATCGATACGCACACGGCAGATGGTGTGAAGGTAGCGCAGGAGCAGATCAAGCAGCTGCCGCAAGGTGTTGCGATGCTGGTTCTGGAAACGGCACAGCCGGCCAAATTTGCCGAGACGATTGAGCAGGCGATTGGTCAGTTGCCACAACCGCCTAAGGGGCTGGAACATCTGGAAAGCTTGCCGCAAAGGGTTGAGGTGATTGATCCGGACGTGACTATTGTGAAGGCGTTTATTCAGCAGCATGTCACGGGCTGATTGAGAGCCTGGCCGTGAAAACGTCAGCGGTTCCTTGCGAAGGTTTAAAGCAACGGCTGATGGGTCTCGTGTTCGCTGTGTTGTGTGGCGGGTGTATGTTTCATGGCAATACGCCCACTGCCAAAGCCCCAGAAACGTTTTCTGTTGAGAATCAGAACAATCCCACCAAGGATCTGGCTGAGCATCCTTGGTGGGTTGATATCGGGAGCACCGAGTTAGATGGACTGGTTGACGAAGCGCTGAACAACAACCGAAAAGATTCGATGGCGATCAAAAACATTGAGACAGCGCAAAGTGCTTTGGATACGGTGAAGCTTGGCTGGTTGCCCATGATCAACCTGATGGCGGGTCGTGTTCAAGGTAATAGCACGGTTCTGTTGCCCAATTTGCCACTGCCTTTGTCAAGTACGGGTGGATTCGCAGCCTTCTTGCCTATGTGGGTTGTGAACATTGTTCAGTTACCGAATCAGATTAGTGAGTCGAAGAAAAAGGTCGAAGCCACTGCGGCAGACTATCTGGCCTTACGGACAGCGGTTGTGGCACAAGTTGTCTCATCGTATACAGTGCTCCTGGCTTCTATTGAAGAACAGCAGGTTTTGTCTGAGCTCAAAGAGAACATGAAGCAGCGGGTTGATACAACGCGATCAATGACAGATCGCGGACTTAGCACAGAGGTTTCATACAATCAGCTTGACTCCGAAATGCAGAAGCTGGATGCGCAGATTGCGATCAATAAATCAAATCGGATCGCAGCCAAAAATGCATTGCTGACTTTGGTGGGGCGTCAGATTGCGACATTTACGCCAAAAGAACGATTTGAAACATTGAATCTGGCACACGTAGCACCAGGCAACACGCCTACATCTGTCCTAGCGACCCGCCCGGATGTTGTAGCCGCCCGAGCCAAGATTGAGTCGGCTGATTATGGGGTGTCTTCGACTGCTAGTTTGTTTGCGCCTATCCCGACGTTCAGCACAGCGAACGTGCGAGCAAATGGTAGTAATAACGGCACAGACAATACGATAACAGGCAATATGCAGTCAGGTCTTGCACTTTGGGTGCTTGATCCGCAGTTCATCGGCATGATCAATACCAAGAACAAGCAATACGATGCCTCGATCGTGAATTATCTGGATGTCGTGGATAACGCGATGAAAGAAGTGGATGATGCGCTGGCAAGTTTTGAGGCGAACCAGACAAAGCTGACGAAAGAAGAGCGCAGTCTTAGCTATGGAAAAAAGAACCTGGTGACTTCGAAGGCGATGTATAAAAATGGCCTGATTTCAAATACTCAATATCTTGAAAAAGCGGCCAGTTTCGATTTGGCTCAAATCGCCATTCTGCAGACAAAGGTTCAAGCGATCATCGCGCTTTCTAAGCTGTATCAGAGCATGGGCGGTGGCGCGACCTATGGTGACAAGAATTACCAGATTAAAGATCAATCTATTGCGGACAGATCGTGAACCCACCGAAAATTAATCTCGACGAGATCAAGGCCAAGCTCGCGCAGCGATTGAAAGAGGCGCAAGCCAAAATCGTGCAGCTGTGGCAGATGGATATGAGCCAGCTCAAAGGCGAAGCGAAGCGATTGCTGGCCAATAAGCCGCAGTTCACGACGATGATGTATGCCCTGGGCGGCGTTATCACTCTCATCTATTTCTTGCTGGGGGCGCTTCACTATACAAACAATGCCTATGTTGTGCAGATTGCAACCCCGCTCGCGCCGCGGGTAGCTGGTGTTGTGCAAGAGGTGCTTGTTAAAAATGGTCAACAAGTCAAAGCAGGCGACACGCTCGTAGTGCTGGATCCCACGACTTTTGAACATACTTACAACGGTGCATTAGCCCAGTATGAGAAGGCGAAACTATCGGTTCAGGCGCTGGAGAAAAAAATTGATGTATCGGAGCACAGCCTACAAGCCTCTCAGGCCAACCTGGATATTCTGAATACACAGTACAAAGCCAAGAATCACCCGGAGGTAAGGGCTGGTGTCGCTCAGATCGATCTCTCTGATCTCAAGAATAGAATTAAGGCACAGACCAACACAGTTGAATCCATGAAGGTGCAGATCGAGATCGACAAGCTGCAGGTGCTGATGGAAAAACAAACCTTGTTAGCGCTGCAGGCTGCTATGGAAAGCGCACAAACTAATCTGGCTTACACGCGGGTGGTCGCACCCACCGATGGCCATGTCGAGAATGTCTTTCTAGGTATCGGTGCTCATGTCTCTCCGGCTTCCGGAATGTTTACCCTGATCAATGATGGCGAGACCATGGTTCAGGCCAATTTCGAAGAAACGGAATTAGCGGGTATCAAGGCGGGTGATAAGGCCACTGTGTATCCGAGAACCTATTTTGGTCGTAAGACTTTTGAAGGTGAGGTGGTTGCCAATCCGTTTGGGGTAGCTCGCCAGACAAGCTCACCGTTTTCGGGTGCGCCTATTGTGCAAACAGAGAACCAGTGGCTGTTGTTGCCACAACGCCTACCTGTGATTATCAGGATCACGAACCCGGATCCAGACTACCCGCTGACTAACGGCATGAGTACTTATGTCCGTATACAGCGTTAGCAACAAATATCTCGATACCTATGATCCGTTCTGGGTGTGCCGACTGCTCTCGTTAAAGGTCGGCACGGCGACTATTCTGCTGTTTCTGATTAACGGGTTTATTCTGAAACCACAGTCGCCAATGCTGTACATCATGATTACGTTGATTGGTACATTGGCATCAGAAGTAATGCCTGCGCCGACTAGAGTTAAGAAGATCCTCATTTTCATTGGCATTGATTTTTTGCTCGCTTCATCGATGCTAGTTTTTCAGATGTTTTCTTATTTCCGATGGGCGCTTTTTGCCGTTCTGATTGTCTTTACCTATTTGTCACTGCGCTTTATGGTGGCCAATCCCAAGGCGGCAGTGATTCCGACGCTGATGATCATGTTTGGCGTGGTGAGTTCGAGTGGTGGCGCCACGGACTTTACGGCAGTGGCCAATAGCTATCTCTATTACTTTGTATTTGGGTTAGCCGGCATTGTTACGATCCTTTTTTTTCCGGACTTTACACCCAACATTGCTAAGAGTGCGTTCATCCGTATTCTGGAATCCGATGTGGCTAACGTCGGTAATGCAAAGTATAAAAACAGCAACCCTGCAGTGCTGACCGCGCTTTCAGTGATGCATGGGCGTCTACCATTGTTGCCAGAGTGCTATCGCATCTTTTACGAAGCCATTATTCAGTTTCAGAATGATTTCATGCGCGCTTCGAACTTGAACGCCAAAGCGCAGATGTTGGGACAGTGTGTGCTCTCCGAACTTATTGTGGCCGTTCAGAATGATGTGCCATATTTCCTGGATGGTACCAACGCGCAACGTCTTAAAGTCGTCAATGACCGGGCTTACAGCATGTTTGCAAACCTCGTGGCTGGCTATAACCAATGCAAAGTCTAGCCACTCGCAATCGCGCTAGCCAGATCACGATTCTGATAGCGGTATCTTTTCTGTTTTATCAGTTAACGAACTGGCAGCACGGGATCTGGGTGGTGATTTCAACGACGGCTGTCGCCGCGCCATTTAGCACGTTTCTGAGTGTTCAGAAGGCCCAGTTCCGCTTTCTGGGGACCCTCATTGGTTTAGTGATTACTTGTGCGGTCGAGTACTACGTCAAATTTAACCCGTCACACTTTCCTGTGCTCGCTGTTATTGTTGGCTTTCTGGTCGGATTTATGGCGACCAAGTCGTATCGCTACTTCATCATTATGATTACCCTGGCGACCTGCCTGGGTTTCAGCTACATGAATATGGCCTACACAAGTTTGACCCCGGTGATGTTTCTGGTTGACCGGGCGATGGGTGTTTTTGTGGGCGTGCTGATTTTTCTGGTCATCCAGCGTTTCTTTTTTGGTAATAGCAACTCATATCTCGAGCTCTATGAAGAGAGTGCTGAAACGCTCGGCAAGCTGCAAAAGACCTTGCAGGAATATGTAGCCAACCCTACGTTAACCAGCGCCTATAAATGCGCGGCCGATGTTGCGGCGAACAGCAGTGTGCTAAAAAGCTATCTCGATACGGCGCATCAGACATTGGGCACGGACAAAGGCCCGGTTTTGTTGTACGCTAGGCAAGTTGCCCTGCTCAATAGACGCGCCTTGCACTTGCTCATTGATGAGCCTTCCGTGGTGATGAGCCGGATTGAACAGTTGCTCAACGTCACCACGGCCAAGTTAGCTCGTAAGCCGGCGACAGCCCATTAGTTGGCAGCCAAATAAGCGTCTGCCGTCAGTAGTGCATCATATTCAGCCGGGTGGCTGGGTTGAATCTTGAATAGCCAGGCCGCATAGGCGTCTTCATTAATCGATTCCGGGGCATCAGCTGCGGCAGAGTTGATGGCGATGATCTTGCCACTCATGGGCGCAAAGACATCCGACGCAGTTTTGACCGATTCGACAACGGCAATTTGCTGGTTCGCTGCAACCTCGGTGCCGACCTCGGGCAGTTGTACAAACACTAGATCGCCGAGCGTTTCCTGTGCGTGGTCAGTAATGCCCACAGAGATGCTGCCGTCGGCTTCGTGCAGTGCCCACTGATGCTCTGCGGAGTATTTGCGGTCGGTAGGGGCTTGAGACATAGGGTTTCCTTATAGATCCTTGAAGCGCATCGAGAGATCAATGGCGCGGACGTCTTTGGTGAGGCCACCGATGGAGATACGGTCAACCCCAGTTTCGGCAATGGCGCGTACGGTATCCAGGCTGACGCCACCTGAGGCTTCGAGTTTGGCCTGGGTGCCTATTTTTGCAGCCCAGGCATCGCGATGGGCAACACCTTCGCGCATCATGGCCAGATCGAAGTTGTCGAGTAACAAGAAGTCGGCACCCGCAGCGAGGGCTTCATCCAGTTCGGCGATGGATTCGACTTCTACCTGAATAAAGCGGCAGCGGTCTTTGTGCTGACCGGCAACTGCCTGGGCCGCTTTAACCGCCGGTGTAATGCCACCTGCCGCAAGGATGTGGTTTTCTTTGATCAGACTGGCATCCCACAGGGCAAGGCGATGGTTGCCACCACCGCCGACACGTACGGCATATTTCTGTGCGAAACGTAGGCCGGGAATGGTTTTACGCGTATCGACGATTTGTGCTTTGGTGCCAGCCACCGTGTCTACAAAGGTGGCAGCTCGGGTGGCAACACCGGAAAGCAGTTGCAGAAAGTTCAGTGCGGCCCGCTCGCCCGAAAGTAGGGCGCGTGATTTGCCGTGAATCTCACAGAGTAGGGTATCTGGCCCGACATGATCGCCTTCTTTGACCCGCCAGTTGATCTGGATGCTGGCATCAATCTCGGCAAAGCAACGGTTAAACCAGGGGATGCCGCAAATGACGGCGGGTTCACGCACGATCACCGTTGCAATGCTGCTGTTGCCCGCAGGCACTAGTTCTGCGGTGAGGTCACCAGCACCGATATCTTCGGCGAGGGCGGCGCTAACGTTGCGGGCGATTTCCGGGTCAAGCGCTATAGGGAAGTCTGGAAGTGTCATATCAGATCAGGGAGTTCAATAAAGTACGGGCGGCCAGAATGATTTCACTGGCGGTGAGGCCCAATGGACCTTCGCCAGATTCGACACAGACATCACCCGCAGCACCATGTAACCAGACGGCAGCGCATAGTGCCTGCTCGGCTGCCATGCCTTGAGCCAGTAGCGCTGTAGTAATACCGGTCAGTACATCGCCCATGCCGGCGGTAGCCATGCCGGGGTTGCCGGTGGTATTAATCCACCAACGGCCATCGGGCGTGGCAATAATGCTGCCGCAGCCCTTGAGCACTACCGTGGCATGATATTTGGCCGCGATGTCCCTTGCGGCTTTAATGCGATCTGACTCAATGGCAGGAATATCCGAACCAAGTAACGCCGCTGCTTCACCGGGATGCGGTGTCAGCAGGGTAGGTGCATGGCGCTCAGTTACCGCGTCAATCAGACCGGGCAAGAGGACGAGCGCATCGGCATCCAGTACGAGCGGCCCTTCAAAATCTAGGGCGCTGGCAAGCACTGCACGGGAATCATCGGAACGTCCCAGCCCCGGGCCGACACCTAGGGCGGTGAGCGGTGCGTCGCGCACGCTCGCAGGGTCACGGAACATAATTTCCGGTTGTAACGTGTCAAGCGTGGGGGCGCCAGTTTGAGCATTGCCGAACGCTGCGGCATAAACGCGTCCGGCACCGCTATGCAGGGCGCTACGGGCTGCAAGAATGAGTGCGCCGGTCATTGACGGCGATCCGCCAAGCAATCCGGCACTGCCCGCATCACCTTTATTGGCATTAAGTGCACGTTGCGGTAAATCGTCTGACCAGAGGTCTGGGTCATTAAGGTTGCCCGCATCATCATCGTGGGCAACTAACAGCAAGGCAGGGTCGATATCCAGCGTGCAGACCTGTACTTCACCGCTATGGTCTGGGCCATCTCCAGTGAATAAGCCTGGTTTGTCAGCAATAAAGGTGAGGGTGTGCGTCGCGGTGATACAGAGTTCCTGCGCGTAGCCTGTGTCGCTGTTGAGACCGGAGGCAATGTCTAGTGCCAGTAGCGGGATGTCATCCAGCAGGCTGAGCGTATTGGCCGTTTCTACCCAGGCGGCATAAGGCGCGGCCATCGGCTGGTTCAGGCCAATTCCAAAAAGCCCATCGACAATCAGGCTGAAGCGATAACCCGTTGATTCGGGAATCTCCGGGTGCAAGATACCGCCGGCCTTGATGAAAACAGCGTGTGCTGCTTTGGCATCGGCAGGAGTGCGGTCAGTGGCTGGTTGGCCGACGCAGATACAACCATAGCCGAGTGCCATGAGTTCACGGGCGCAAACCAGGGCATCACCCCCATTAT
>JBPCSW010000362.1:0-4849 GCA_051006675.1 Fluviibacter sp. | reverse complement strand
ATACCCATCGCCCGGCGCAGCATATCCGCAGCACCCAGCGTGTAACGGCCGATCAGCTGGGAGATCTGCATCACCTGTTCCTGATAGACGATAACGCCGTAGGTCGG
This sequence comes from Fluviibacter sp., assembly GCA_051006675.1. Classification (GTDB taxonomy): domain Bacteria; phylum Pseudomonadota; class Gammaproteobacteria; order Burkholderiales; family Rhodocyclaceae; genus Fluviibacter. Next base: position 4,742 of record JBPCSW010000362.1, on the reverse strand, counting down.
TGTCAGGCAGGCTTTGAGCGACTCATGGAAATAGTCGATCTTCTGCAGCCCTTTTTTTCGCAGAATAAAATCGTCCACCATCCCCGAGCCCAACGGGCCCGGACGGTAGAGCGCCAGCACAGCAATAATGTCTTCGAAACGATCCGGAGCCAGCTTCTTGAGCAACTTCTTCATGCCCTCCGATTCCACCTGGAAGATGGCGGTGGTGTTAGCGTCTTTAAGAATCTGGTACGCCTTGGGGTCGTCAAAGGCCAGGGCATTCAAATCCGGGCGCTCGCCCGTCAGGCGCGCCACATAATCGAGCGCCAACTCGATAATCGTCAGGTTACGCAAGCCCAGAAAGTCGAACTTCACCAGACCCACTTTTTCTACGTCATCTTTATCGTACTGACTAACCACCGAGTCGCCACCCGGTTGTGTATAAAGCGGGCAGAAATCAGTGAGCTTGCCCGGCGCAATCAACACACCCCCGGCGTGCATGCCCACGTTACGTGTTAGATCTTCCAGCTTATTGGCCAGCGTGAAGAGTTCTTTAACTTCTTCTTCGCGCTCATAACGTTCCTGCAACTGGGGCTCGGCGGATAGTGCTTCGGCCAGCGATACCGGCCGGTTCTGCACAACCGGAATCAGTTTCGACAGCTGGTCACAAAAATTGTAGGGCAAATCAAGAACACGACCCGCATCACGAATGACAGCCTTGGAAGACATGGTGCCAAAGGTCGCAATCTGCGACACGGCATCAGCACCGTACTTCTCGCGTACGTATTCAATCACCTTCCAGCGATTGTCCTGACAGAAATCGATATCAAAGTCAGGCATCGATACGCGTTCCGGATTCAGGAAGCGTTCAAACAGCAAGGCGTACGCCAGCGGATCCAGATCGGTAATTCCCAGCGAATACGCCACCAGCGAACCCGCACCCGAACCACGACCCGGACCAACCGGCACGCCATTATTCTTTGCCCAGTTAATAAAGTCAGCCACGATCAGGAAGTAACCGGGGAACCCCATCTGGACAATCGTCTTACACTCAAAATCCAGCCGCTCATCGTATTCAGCCTGACGCGCAGCGCGTACAGCCTCATCCGGATAAAGTTGCTGCATACGAAGCGCCAACCCGCGGCGGGCCTCGGCCACCAGAAACTCATCCAGACCTTCACCATTCGGCGTTGGGAAGTCCGGCAAAAAGCTCTTGCCCAGCGTGAGCGTCACATTACAACGCCGCGCCACTTCAAAGCTGTTCGCTAACGCCTGCGGTAGGTCTGAAAAACGCTCGGCCATATCGGCGCGCGTTTGAAAATACTGTTGCTCGGTAAAAACACGGGGGCGACGTTTATCGGCTAGCGTATAACCCGTAGCAATACAAACGCGTGCATCATGCGCACGGAAATCATCACGATCAATAAACTGCACCGGATGCGTTGCCACCAATGGCACATCCACATCCAGTGATAACAACGCCGTTTGTGTCACCAGTGTTTCTTCATCCGGGTGGCCGTAACGCTGCACCTCCAGGTAGTAACCGGTGCCAAACCGTTTCTTCCATGCCGTTGCTCTCAGGGTTGCTTCATCCAGCCGCCCTTGCAGAATGGCTTTGCCCACATCGCCTTCTGCGGCACCCGACAATGCAATGAGGCCATCACAGCCCACCTCATCAAACCAAACCGGGTCGAGCACCACCCGCTCACGGCGGCCTTGTATCAACGCGCCACGGCTCAGCAATTCACAGAGCTGGCGATAACCTTCATTATTCCGACATAACAGCAGCAAACGCGATGCGTCATCGGGTTCCTGAGGATCGCCTACCCAGATATCGGCACCGAGCAGCGGTTTCACGCCTGCTTTGCGCGCCGCCTGATAAAACTTAACCAGGCCAAAAGCATTACCTAGATCTGTCAATGCCAACGCGGGCTGTCCATCGTCGCGCGCACGCGCCACGGCCTTGTCGATACGGACAATGCCATCCGTAATCGAATACTCGGAATGCAGGCGAAGGTGAACGAAATCAGGCAACATCAAATACCGCACATCCGGTTAACCCGGCAGCTCGATTCCCTTCAAACGACGATAGGCAGAGACTGCGTACGAATCTGTCATCCCTGCAATCATGTCGGCCACCTGCAACAGGCGCAGGTAATTGCTCTCGCCGGCCATTTGATCAAAATCCGCAGGCAACAGATTGGCCCAGACACGGTTGCGTGCAGTCTGTGGGCCGCAGGCGCCGTCCACATAGCCATCCAGCAAGCCACTAATTACTTCATAACCGGCCGCCATCACTTCCATCACCTGGCGCGCGTTATAAATCTGTTCTTCCGCAACCTTGCGCACTTTCTGCAAGCTCTCGCCGACTGGCGAGACATCAAACAGCGCATGATCAAAACTGCCATCCAGAATGGCCGCTTCGTTTTCCAGGAAGATCCGTGCAGCTTCATCCACCAGACGACCAATGGCGCGTGCGCGCAAATACTCAATACGGCGTTTCGGGTCTTCCAGATGCTTCAATCGCGACGCGGCTTCTATGCCGCCTGCCAGATCGAGCAACAGCTCCTCCGCTTGCTCTGGCGATACGCAGCCCTGCTGAACCCCGTCTTCAATATCCACCACGAGATAACAGGTGTCATCTGCCGCTTCCACCAGAAAAGTCAGCGGGTGGCGGCACCAGGCACCTGCCGCGCGTGGGATCAACCCAACCGTCTCGGCCACTTCAGCAAACAACCCGGCTTCTGCCTGAAAGTACCCGAACTTGCGGGCGCTTTTACCCGATAGCGGTTCGGCTAGATGAGAGCGGCGCGGATATTTGGCAAACGTGGCCAGAACCGCACACGTTAATTGCAAGCCACCCGGGTTCGTCGGATTCTGCAAGTGCGTCAGAATCCGAAAGCCATGCGCATTGCCTTCGTAATTCAACAAATCGGCACGTTGATCCGGATCTAATCCGGCAAGGTAGGCGCTGTGTGAAGCAAACCAGGCCCGCATGGCATCTTCGCCGGCATGTCCAAAAGGCGGGTTGCCAATATCGTGCGCCAGGCAAGCGGCAGCCACCACCGCACCAAAATCCGATGGATGCACTTCAGGCGCCAAGCCATGACGATCAACAATTGCCCGTCCGACCATAGACCCCAACGAGCGCCCCACACAGGAAGCTTCCAGACTGTGTGTCAAACGTGTGCGCACATAATCGCTTTGTGCCAACGGGAAGACCTGCGTCTTGTCCTTCAGACGCCGCAGTGCCGATGTAAAAACAATCCGGTCGTAATCCTGCTGAAAACGGCTGCGATCAGGAGAGTGCCCAACCGCATGTTCCGTACTCGCACCGAGCCGCTCTGGAGAAAGTAGCTTTAGCCAACGTTCCTGCGTATTCATCATGCTGCCTCCAGCTTGGCATAAGCCAAGGCAAGCCATTTGGTGCCTGCCTGACCAAACCGCACCTGCACACGCGCTTCGTCACCCCGGCCTTCTGCCGCCAGAATGACGCCCGCACCAAACTTGGCATGCACCACGCTCTGGCCCACATGGAAACCTCCGGCACTTTCTGCAGCACCTGCGGCACGTGCCGAAACACGTGTCGCCATATCAACCGATGGGGCTTCAGACCAACCCGTGCTGTAGCTGCCAGCAGACCAGGCAGGCACAGTATTAATGCGCTGTAAAAGCGCTTCAGGCAATTCATCGAAAAAGGATGACGGCAGACAATAACGCGTCTGCCCGTGCAGCATTCGGGTTTGCGCGTGACACAGATACAAACGCTGTCGCGCACGGGTAATGGCCACATACATCAGGCGACGTTCTTCTTCGAGGCCATCGCGTGCCATCATGGCATTCTCATGCGGGAACAAGCCCTGCTCCAGACCCACAATAAACACCGCCGAAAACTCCAGACCCTTAGCCGAATGCACCGTCATCAGTTGCACGGCCTCATCCTGATCGCCGGCCTGGTGCTCACCCGCTTCTAACGCGGCGTGCGCCAGAAAGTCGGCCAGCAAGCTGGTGGCTTCACCGGTCTCACGATCAATGTTGTGCACCGCTTCCGGATCATCAGCAAAAGTTGCCGCTGCATTCACCAGTTCTTCCAGGTTTTCCAGGCGATCCTGGCCTTCACGCTCAGCCTGATAATGTTGACGCAAACCTGAACGATCCAGCAGATGGTCAATGACCTCGGGCAAGCTCAGACCCGCCGTTTCCGTACGTAAACCTTCGATCAAACGGATGAACTGGCCAACGGCCGTTCCTGCTTTACCCGTTAGACTCGCCGCTGCGTTATAAAGGCTGCTATTCAGCTGGCGCGCCTCAACCTGCAATGCCTCGAGGCTGCGCGCACCAATGCCGCGTGTCGGAAAATTCACCACACGCAGGAATGCCGTATCGTCATCCTGATTGGCAATCAAACGTAGATACGCCAGAGCGTGTTTCACTTCCTGACGTTCGAAGAAGCGCAAACCACCATACACACGGTAGGCAATACCCGCTTGAAATAACGCGTGCTCCAGAACGCGCGACTGCGCGTTTGAGCGATAGAGCAACGCCATCTGGTGCCGCGGCAAACCTTCACGCGTCAACTCTTTGATTTCATCAACAATATATCGGGCTTCATCCAGATCAGACACGCCCTGGAAAACGCGAATCAGTTCGCCTTCTCCGGCATCTGTCCAGAGGTTTTTACCCAACCGGTCTGCATTATTAGTAATGAGCGCGTTCGCGGCCGTCAGGATATTGCCGTGTGAGCGGTAGTTCTGCTCCAGTCG
>JBPCSW010000361.1:0-5250 GCA_051006675.1 Fluviibacter sp. | reverse complement strand
CGCACAGCTTGCTCGGTCTTTCAAAGCGGTACGTAATGGTATGAGCTGTGTTCATACGGATGCTGTTCAGGCCTTTGGCAAACACCCATTGAGCTTTCGTGAGCTGAATGCCGCTGGCGTAGATGCCTTGACGCTCTCTGCACATAAGATCGGCGGCCCCAAGGGTGCTGCCGCTCTGGTGCGTGATCGCCAGCTGCCGCTAATGCCGTTGGTGTATGGCGGTGGCCAGGAGCAGGGTTTGCGTTCGGGCACCGAGAACGTGGCAGCAATTGTCGGCATGGGTGTGGCCTGTGGCCGCGCCGTTGCCGATCTGGCAAAGCGTATTGCACAGGTGCAGCGCTTACAGGAACATCTTGAAGGCTGGCTTAAAAGCCGGGGTGCCGTGATTTTTTCGGCAGCAGCTGAGCGCTTGCCGAATACGACTTTCGCGGCATTTCCCGGCATCGATGGGGAGACGCTGGTGTCGTTACTGGATCGTCAGGGCATTGCCATTGCCAGTGGTGCAGCCTGTGGTTCGGGCAAGAGCGGGGTATCTGCAGTCCTGCTGGCGATGGGCGTGGATCCCTTACTGGCTAAGGGTGCACTGCGTATTAGCCTGGGCATGATGCCTTATGGCGCAAATTCGATTGAAGAGGTTGACCGTTTAACCGGTCAGCTGGATAAGGTTTTGAGTCAGCTCCAGCGTTTTGCTGCTGTGGCCTGACAGTTTTCTGTGGAGTTAATGATGAAGTTCCCAATCTACCTCGATTATTCGGCAACCACCCCAATCGACCCACGTGTGGTCGAGGCCATGATGCCTTACCTTACCGAGAAGTTCGGTAATCCGGCATCGCGTTCTCACCAGTACGGTTGGGACGCGGAAGCAGCCGTCGAGAATGCACGTAACGAAGTGGCTGCACTCGTCAATGCTGACCCTAAAGAGATTGTCTGGACTTCAGGTGCGACGGAAGCCAACAATCTGGCGATCAAGGGCGCCGCGAATTTTTATCAAGGCAAGGGTAAGCATCTCATTACGCTGAAAACCGAGCATAAGGCGGTTCTGGACACGATGCGTGAGCTCGAACGTCAGGGTTTTGAAGTCACTTACCTCGATGTGCTGCCGAATGGTCTGGTTGATATGGCTGTGCTAGAAGCGGCGCTGCGTCCCGATACGATTCTGGTGTCGATCATGGCGGTGAACAATGAAATCGGTGTGGTACAGCCGATCGCGGAGATTGGTGAGTTGCTCCGGAGCAATGGCATTCTGTTCCATGTGGATGCAGCCCAGGCAACGGGCAAGATTGATATCGATCTGTCGAAGCTGAAGGTTGATCTGATGAGCTTTTCGGCCCACAAGACCTATGGCCCCAAAGGCATCGGTGCACTTTACGTTCGTCGTAAACCGCGCGTGCGTCTGGAAGCGCAGATGCATGGGGGTGGTCATGAGCGCGGCATGCGCTCAGGCACCTTGGCGACATTCATGATTGTCGGCATGGGCGAAGCGTTCCGTCTTGCCCGTCTGGAAATGCATGAAGAGAACAAGCGTATTACGGCGCTACGCGATCGATTGCTGAAAGGTTTCTCAGATATGCCAGAGATCTATGTGAATGGTGATCTGGCTCACCGCGTGCCGCACAACCTGAACGTGAGTTTTGCCTATGTAGAAGGTGAATCACTGATTATGGCGGTACGTGATATTGCTGTGTCTTCCGGCTCCGCCTGTACATCGGCATCGCTAGAACCATCGTACGTGCTGCGTGCACTTGGCCTGACAGACGAACTGGCACATTCATCCATCCGTTTTTCGATTGGCCGTTTCACCACAGAAGAAGAGATCGATTACACGGTTGATCTGCTGCATAAACAAATCGGACGCCTGCGTGAAATGTCTCCGCTATGGGAGATGGTTCAGGAAGGTATCGACCTCAATACGGTTCAATGGGCTGCCCACTAAAGCAGCTGATCTTATTCAAAGGAGTCTCTCATGGCATATAGCGTTAAGGTCATTGACCACTACGAAAATCCCCGCAACGTTGGTTCGTTCGATAAGGAAGAGGCTGGTGTGGGCACCGGTATGGTGGGTGCACCGGCTTGCGGTGACGTAATGAAGCTACAGATCAAGGTGAACAAGGAAGGTGTGATTGAAGACGCCAAGTTCAAGACCTATGGTTGTGGCTCGGCAATTGCATCGAGCTCGCTGGTGACCGAATGGGTGAAAGGTAAGAACCTGGATGAAGCCCTGGACATCAAGAACACGGCGATTGCTGAAGAACTGGCTCTGCCACCGGTAAAAATCCACTGTTCGATTCTGGCTGAAGATGCCATCAAGGCAGCCGTAGCCGATTACAAGAAGAAACAGGAATCCTGAAAAGGAGATCGCGATGAGCGTGACCCTGACTGAACGCGCCGCCACGCACGTGGGTAAGGCACTGGCACAACGGGGTAAGGGTGTTGGCCTGCGCCTGGGTGTGCGAACGGCGGGTTGCTCCGGCATGGCATACCGTCTGGAGTATGTGGATGATCTGGCTGATGATGATTCGGTCTTCGAATCGCATGGCGTCAAGATTGTTGTTGACCCGAAAAGCCTGGCCTATCTGGATGGCACGGAACTGGATTTTGTACGTGAAGGCCTGAACGAGGGCTTCAAGTTCAACAATCCGAACGTCAAGGATGAGTGCGGTTGCGGCGAGTCGTTCCATGTCTGATGCAAAAGCTGCGCCCGGTTTTGCCATAACGGCAGATCTGCTGGGTGCAGACTTTTTTACGTTACTGGGTTTGCCCAAGTGTTTCGAGTTGGATACGCTTGCCCTGGATGCACGTTTTCGCGAGCTTCAACGGGAAGTGCATCCGGATCGCTTTGCGGCCGCCGATGATGCTGCCAGACGTGCATCGATGATGCTGGCGACCCAGATTAATGCGGCCTACCAGACCTTGCGCTCGCCATTAAAGCGCGCCAGTTACCTGCTGGAGCAGGCCGGTATTGATATCGGGGCCGAATCTAATACGGCGATGTCACCTGAGTTTCTGATGAGCCAGATGATGTGGCGGGAGCAGGTGGCCGATGCGCGTGGTGATAAGAACCTGAGCGAACTTGAACGCTTGCAGGCGGAAATCGCTGACGATATCCGTGATGCCTATAGTGATCTGGCGACTGCGCTGGATAAAGAAAATCGAGCACAGGATGCCGTTGAGGGTGTGCGGCGGCTGATGTTTCTGGAAAAATTACGGGAAGAGATTGAAGACGCAGTTTTTGCGCTTGAAGATCTTTAACCTTTACTCTCAAATACTGTTGTTGATTCTATGGCACTACTGCAAATCGCCGAACCCGGCCAGAGCCCTTTACCGCATGAGACGCGGCATGCCATTGGTATTGATCTGGGGACCACCAATTCACTCGTCGCCAGTGTGCGCCAGGGCATGTCCCATGTGATGAACGACGCCGAGGGTAGGGCGCTGGTGCCTTCGGTAGTTCGTTACCAGGAAGATGGTTCGGTGCTGGTTGGCTATGATGCACTCAAGGCCATTGCCAAGGACCCCAAGAATACGATTGCTTCAGTGAAACGCCTGATGGGTCGTTCGCTAACAGATATCGAGCACCGCGAGAATTTACCGCTGGACCTGGTGGACAACCCGGGGATGGTAAGCGTTAAAACCCGGCAGGGTGTTAAGACACCGGTTGAAGTGTCGGCCGAGATTCTGCGTGTGCTGAATGAGCGCGCACAACAGACGCTTAAACAGGATATCGTCGGTGCAGTGATTACCGTGCCCGCGTATTTTGATGATGCCCAACGTCAGGCGACCAAGGATGCCGCACGACTCGCGGGTTTGAATGTGCTCCGTTTGCTCAATGAGCCGACGGCTGCCGCTGTGGCTTACGGTCTGGATAATGCATCGGAAGGCGTTTATGCCGTTTACGATCTGGGTGGCGGCACCTTCGATATTTCAATCCTGCGTCTGACGCGCGGTGTATTCGAAGTGCTGGCAACGGGTGGCGATTCTGCGCTGGGCGGTGATGACTTTGACCGCCGCATCTACTGCTGGGTTCTGGATCAGGCCAAGCTGAAGTCGCCACCGACGATAGAAGATACCGCGCTGCTTCTTTTGCGTTCGCGTGAGGCCAAGGAGTATCTGTCGACCCATCCGGAAGCACCGATTACAGCGCGTTTGGCGTCCGGCGAGATTGTGGATGTCACCATCGACATGGCTACCTTTGCCGAGATCAGCCAGACCCTGGTCTCAAAGACGCTGCAGCCTGTTAAGAAAACGCTACGTGATGCCGGTCTGCGTCCTGAAGATATTCAGGGGGTCGTGATGGTAGGTGGAGCGACCCGTATTCCGTTGATCCAGCGTGCTGTTGGCGAGTTCTTCAAGCAGGAACCGCTCAATAATCTGGATCCGGATAAGGTGGTTGCCTTAGGCGCAGCGATTCAGGCGAATCTGCTCGCAGGTAATCGCGCACCGGGCGAAGACTGGTTGCTACTGGATGTGATTCCGCTCTCGCTAGGTCTGGAGACGATGGGTGGCCTGGTTGAGAAGGTGATACCCCGGAATTCAACCCTGCCAGTCGCCCGTGCTCAGGAATTTACAACGTACCGCGATGGCCAGACAGCCATGATGGTGCATGTGGTCCAGGGTGAACGCGAGCTGGTCGATGATTGTCGTTCGCTAGCCCGCTTTGAATTGCGAGGCATTCCACCGATGGTGGCCGGTGCTGCCCGTATTCGCGTGACCTTCCAGGTGGATGCCGATGGATTGCTCTCGGTGACTGCGCGTGAACAGACTACGGGCGTTGAGGCACACGTGGAAGTGAAGCCTTCTTATGGCCTATCGGATGACCAGATTACGGGCATGCTCAAAGCCTCTGTAGACCATGCCCGAGATGATGCGCAGACCCGTGCGCTGAAGGAAACCCAGGTCGATGCCCAGCGCCTGATCGAAGCGGTGCGTTCTGCTCTGGCAGAAGACCGTCATCTATTGAACGAACAGGAATTCCAGCTGATTGAGTCGGGCATTGTTAAATTGCAAACCGCCAGCCTGTCGGGCAATCGGCGGCAGATTACGATCGCCATGGATGATCTGGATGCAGATTGTAAAGAATTTGCCGGTCGACGTATGAACCAGGCAGTTAACCGGGCGCTTGCCGGTAAATCGATTGATTCGGTGGAAGAGGCTATTCAGGATCTGCACCTGGCCACCAATGCACCGGTTAAGGACAAAAAATGACACAAATGATTATCTTGCCGCACGCAGAATATTGCCCGGAGGGTGCGG
>JBPCSW010000360.1:0-3570 GCA_051006675.1 Fluviibacter sp. | reverse complement strand
CTTCCAGATCGGGCAGAGCCTGACCGATGCTTTGATCAACGGTGGGCAGACCGCAAAAGAGTTCTTGATCAACATGTTCAAGACGCTGATTTTGCGTCCGATCCTGCAGCCGATTATCACTAGCGGGACTGCCATGGTCATGTCGGCACTGGGTATGACCGCCAGCGGATCTGCTTCGGCAAATTCCGGCTCGCTGTCCAGCGTCTCTAATCTAGGCAGTCTGGCCAGCATGGCCTCATCGGTGTATAACGCCTATACCGCACTAACCTCAGCCACCCTTGGTGCCCTGGATTCCATTGCAGCCGGTGCCCAGGCCGCTACTTTTGCCGTCGGCGAAGGGCTGGCCAGCATGGGCTTTGAATCAGCCGGTGCGGCCGTCTTCAATTCGGCAGGCACCGTTGGTCTGGCAGCGCAGGGCGCAGCGGGCATCGGTGCAGGCACCCTGGCTGGCGAGTGGATCAGTAACGGCAAATCACTCATCGGTGGCAATTCGCTCTATACCACCGGCGGCGGTGCGGCTGCCGGTGCGGCCATCGGCACGGCCATTGTGCCCGGTATCGGCACCTTTGTTGGCGGCCTCATTGGCGGCATCGTCGGCGGCATCGTTAACGCCGGGTGGGGTTCAGGCGCTAAAAATGTCTGGGGTCAAAACCTAACAGGAACATGGACGCCAAACGGGGTCGAAGGCGCGGCCCAGTATTCGCTGTGGAGCCGGGATGGTGGCTGGTTTGGTGGAGGTGGATCAGGCCGTGACTATGTGGGCATGAATGCCGAACTCGAAAAATACATGGACAACGCTGTCATCAGCGTGGCCAATGCTGCCCGTGGCTATGCAGACATTCTCGGCATTAACGCCGAGGCAATCGCCAATGTCACCCACTATTTCGAGATCCCGGCCAATTCGGTGGAGCAGGTTACCGAATACCTTCAAAAAGAGCTGGAAGGCTATGCCAACCAATTGGCCCAAGCCATGCTGGCAGGCACCAACTTTGGGCAGGCCGGTGAAACAGCCAGTGAAACGCTAGCACGGCTAGCTTCCAGCCTCACGACGGTGAATGCCACCTTCGATACGCTGGGCTTGAAACTGCAGGAAACCAGCCTGGCTGGCGCCAATGTGGCCAGCGCCTTTATCGACATGATGGGCGGCATCGAAGCCTTTAACCAGGCCACCGACTTCTACTACCAGAATTTCTACAGCGAAGCCGAGCGCACCGCCAAGACGACTGAAAATCTCAGCGAGATTTTCAAGGCCATGAACCTGGAACTGCCATCTACCCGTGAGGCATTCCGGGCAATGGTCGAATCCGCACGCGGCGCGGGTAACGATGTGTTGCTGGCTAACCTGCTGAAACTGGCACCGGCATTTGCCACAATCTCGACCGCTGCTGAAATTGCTGCCCAGAATGTATCAACCGCTGCCCAGCGCATGTCGGCTCAAGTGCGCCTGTACCAGACCACCGGCGATACCAATACCGCAAAATACCTAACCCGGGCGCAGGAACTGGCAGGCGCGGATGATGCCATGCGCGCCTTGCTGACCAGCATTTATGCCGCCGAAGATGCCGCCGACGCTGCTGCCAAGGCGATTGCCGAAAAAGCCGCTATCGAACAGGCCGCCTATGAACAGGCGCAGGTTGTGTGGCAGGGGCAGGTTGATGCTTTGCAAAATGCCGTTAATGCCCAGCAAGCCTATGTTGCATCGCTGCAGGCCATGGCCAATGCGGCAAAGAGCTACGGCCGATCGCTGCGCCAGTACGCCGACAGCCTGATCGGTGGCGGCGCCGGTAACCTAAGCCCCGAAGCGCAACTCAAAGCGGCCGAAGAGCGCTTCCTGGCATTGCTCACCACCATTAGCAACAGCCAAGACCCCGAGGCCACGCAGTACGCCCTGGATAACTTCCAGCAAGCGGGTGATGCCTTTATTAAAGCATCGCAGGCGATGTATGGCTCGGCAGCACAAACCGATGCCGCCATCGCCATGGTTTACGGCGCGGCTGATAGCCTGGCAAACGTGTTTGGCGTCACGGCCCAGACCGAGGTAGACCCGCTGCTGAAACTCATTGCCGACAATACCGGCCTCGGTGGCCCACTGGCCAAGCAGGTTCCCCTGAACACCGTCTTTGCGGATCTGGCTAAAACCCTGTCCGACAAATTTGACGGCATCTTCGGTACCGGCACCAGCAGCTATCTGTACCAGATGGTCGTTGCCATTAAGAATGTGAATGCTGCAACGCTAACGCTGGCATCCCTTAATCAGCAGCTTGTTGAATTGCAGGGTGCTGCACCCGCTGCACCAACCACTAGCGGTGGCACGGGCGTTAACTCTGGTGGCACCACAACAGCACCAGAAGGCACAGTCGCTAACCGGGGTGCCATCAATGCGTACCTGGGCAATCTATCCAATATCCAATCCATGTCAGCCTGGGAAACCAATTACGGATCAGATTGGAATAAGGTATTCAACTGGAATACAGGTAGTACCACCGACCGGATCAAGAACTATTACCTGCGGTTTATGGGTCGGCAGGCCGAAGCAACCGGCTTGAACTATTGGACAAATGAAGCCAATACGATTGGTTACGATGCCATGTTGGCCAATCTTAAGAAATCCACCGCAGATCAGATTGCCGCTGGTAACGAATTCGGAACAGTGCTCAATGCCACGTCACGTGCGCAGCTTATGGGAGCCATCGGCTATGACGAAGCGCGCTATCTAAGGCTGAACCCAGATGTTGCGGCAGCTGTACTCAAGGGCACCTATAAAACGGGTTTTGCGCACTTCCTTGAAAACGGCATCAACGAAGGCCGCCGCTTTGCGGCCGGTGGTCTATTCGGCGGCGGCGTTCGCCTCGTCGGCGAAAACGGTCCCGAAGTCGAAGTGACCGGCCCAGCGCGCTATTGGAGCTTTGCCGACACTCAGAAGATGATCGGCGGCATTGCCGGTCAGCGCGATGATGAGGTGACCAAAGAGCTATTGCGTGACATGCTCAACGAACTCAAGGCCATCGTTCGCCAAAACGGTTACGGCACTCAAGCGCAGCTCGACAAGCTGGATGCGCTGGAATCGCGCCTCGCTGGCGTAGAGCGTAACAGCCGCATGGAAAGGATCAGCCAATGACCGCACGTCTCTGGCTGGCTGAAATCGAGGCATGGAACGGGACGACAACCGAGATCCTGCGCTATTCGAATCTCGGCTTCCTGACCGGCCCAGCCGATACCCCGGCCAATACCTTTTACGCGCCACGCCTCAAACAGGCAGCCAGCCTGCGCACGGATATGTTTGCCGACCGTACTACGGCGGGTCGTAACCGACCGGGTTATGGTGAGGCAAAGCTCGATAACCTGGATGGTGAACTGGACGGCCTAGATGATGCCTATGCCTTTGACGGCCGTCGCCTGACGATTCGCCTAGGCGAAGAGGGGGGCACATACCCGACCGACTTCCCGATTACATTTACCGCCACCATCGAATCCGTCGAACTGACCGCCGATGCGCTGATCTTTGTCTTTAGGGATCGCCTGACCGAACTGGATAAGCCGCTGGTCACTGAGGCCTACCTGGGCAATAAC
>JBPCSW010000359.1:0-7205 GCA_051006675.1 Fluviibacter sp. | reverse complement strand
ATGATGGATTGACTCTTTTGCTGGATGTTCACACCCTGGTTGCGCACCGACTGTGGCACCTGGGGTAACGCCGTATTGACGCGGTTGAGCACGTCGGTTTGCGCCAGTGCAGGATCTTTGTCGATGTCGAAGTAGATGCTGTGGTTCATGTTACCCGCGGTGTTCGTCGAGTACATGTAGAGCATGCCATCGGCACCGTTGACCTGTAGCTCAATTGGTGATGCGACGTTTTGCGAGACAGTTTCGGCGTTAGCCCCGGGGTAGGTCGTAGACACCTGGATTTGCGGTGGCGTGATATTCGGGTACTGCGCAATCGGCAGCGACAGCATCGCCACGAGACCGGCAAGCGTGATGATGATGGAGATGACGGCCGAAAAAATCGGACGTTCGATAAAGAACTTGGAGAACATGGTTAGTCAGTCTCGGCCGGTTACTGGGCAGCGCGTTGTGCTGGCGCTTGCAGGGTATTCGGAACAGAGGCCGGCGCATTGGGGACACCCGGCGCCAGCGGCACTTCCTTCGGAGCAACCAGTTTGGGGGCCGCGGCAGGTGCTACGGGCATGGGTTGCTGTTTTGGATCCTGTGCCTGGTTAGCCTCTGATTGAACCTGAGCGCCAGCACCGTAAGGATTTGACTTCGGGGTTTCTGTGGGTGGTGTTGGTAGGCGAACCGGTTGTGCTTCGGGTGCATTGACCGCTGATGGTTTCACCAGCTGGTTGGGGGACATGCGCAGCACATTCGTAACAACCACGCGTTCACCCGGATTCAAGCCGTCGTTGATGACCCAGTTAGGACCATTCCAGTAGCCGGGGTTCACGCTGCGTGAATGGACGCGATTTTCTTGGTCGACTACCCAAACGTAAGCGCCCTGGCTGCTTTGCTGTACAGCCGCCTGTGGCACCAGATAGACATTCTGCTGGACTAGACCGATGATCGTTGCAGTAACGAACTGGCCCTGTTGTAGCGCGCTATTCGGGTTCGGGAAGACGGCGCGCATCAGGCGGGTGCCCGTGTCGACGTTATAAAGCACATCGGCAAAACCGATTTTGCCGATGTATGGATAGAGCGTGCCGTCAGACATGTGACGGTGACCTCAAGGTCGGCCAGGTTGCTTGCGGTCAACTGTTGTTGCTTCAGAAGTCGATCTACATTAAGCATTTGGTCTTCGGAAACCGAGAAGTAAACCCACATCGGATCCATCTGGTTAACGACCGTTAGTTCGGAATTCGGGCTGCCAACTTGCAGATAGGTTCCCAGTGCTTGCTTGCGTACGGAGGCTAGGCCAGAAATTGGCGAGCGGATGGTGCAGTATTCGAGATTGAGCTGGGCGGTTTCTACATTGGCACGGGCCTGGTCAACGCCCGCTTGTGCACGCAGGAAGTTGCCGGTGGCGGTATCCAGATCCTGTAGCGACAGCGCCTTGGCAGCAGCCAGTGGTTTGATGCGGTTCAGCGTCAGTGTGGCAGTGCGTAGAGAGGCCTCTTGTGAAACTAAAGCCGCTTTGGCGGCATCCAGTTGTGCAACGTAGGGGCGTTTGTCCATTTCGAACAGAATGTCGCCAGCGTTGACCCAGGAGCCTTCTGTATAGACCTGTTTTTCGAGGAAGCCTGAAACACGCGTGTAGATTGCAACGGATTGCGGGCTGCGTGTTTGTCCAACTAGCTGCGATTCCAGCGGCACTGTCAGTGGTTGAACTTCGATGGTATCGACGCCCAATGCGAAGTGCGCTTTCATGTAGGGGGCGATGACATCGTTCTTGATCACATGGATGGCAATCAGAACGCCGAAAATAATGGCCACCGGCCTGCGCCAGTGCGGGTTTTTTAGGGTCGCAACAACATCTTCTCTTTTGATGTTTTTCAGGGAGGCCCAGTCAAAGTTGCGTACCGTTTCGGTGGCGTGTTGAATACGGGTTAACAGAGCGTCAGGAATGAATTTGGCCATGATCTGAAAGCAAAAAAATATACGGACAGATGCGTAGACACGCCTCCGCCTGAAATTGTTGACGAAAGTTTTGGACTCTACCATAGCGCAACCGGTTTTTGCTTTAAATTTCAGACAGATAGTATCTGAACAATGGCATAATGCCGCATTGCAACAGCCTAGATCGAAAAGCACATGAAAGCCTTTGGTCAGCGCCTCTATCTGACGGGCGTTAGTACGGACATCGGTGAGGCAGATCTGCGCGATCTCATCATCAAATACACCCGGATCGAGCCTTGCAAAATCGAACGGGTCGATCTGGATACGGCGCTGCCAGCCTATGTGCTGGACTTTGAGGCGTTGCGCGATGGTGACATTCAGCAGATTGCCACCCGCATTAACGGGATGTATTGGCATGGTCAGGAAATATACGCACACGTGATCTGAACGCGGTGCTTTAGAATAGCGCCCATATTTAAAAAAGCACTTCAAGGAACACCATGAGTCTCAAATGCGGCATCGTCGGCCTGCCTAACGTCGGCAAATCCACCCTGTTTAATGCGCTTACCAAAGCAGGTATTGCAGCGGAAAACTATCCGTTTTGTACGATTGAGCCGAATGTCGGCATTGTAGAAGTGCCAGATCCCCGTTTGGACGCATTGTCGGAAATTGTGAAGCCGCAGCGCATTCAGCCGGCGATTGTGGAGTTTGTTGATATCGCCGGTCTGGTGGCGGGTGCTTCCAAGGGCGAGGGTCTAGGTAACCAGTTTCTGGCTAACATCCGCGAAACAGATGCCATTGTTAACGTAGTGCGTTGTTTTGATGATGAAAACGTTGTGCACGTCTCCGGTCGTGTTGACCCGATTGCCGATATTGAAACCATTGTGACCGAGTTGGCACTGGCTGATCTGGCCGTGGTTGAACGTACTCTGGCTCGTGACAGTAAGAAAGCCCGTTCCGGGGACAAGGATGCCGCAAAGCTTGTCACGATCCTGGAAAAGCTGCTGCCGCATTTGAATGAAGGCAAACCGGCAAGAACCATGGCGCTGGCGGACGAAGACAAACTGGCGCTTAAGCCATTGTGCCTACTCACGATTAAGCCAGCCATGTATGTGGGTAATGTGCTGGAAGATGGTTTCGAGAACAATCCCTTCCTCGATCGTCTGCGTGAATTCGCGGCAAAAGAAAGTGCGCCGGTTGTTGCGGTGTGTGCCAAGCTGGAAGCGGAGCTTGCCGATCTGGAAGATGAAGACAAGAAAGCGTTCCTGGCAGATCTGGGCCTGGAAGAGCCGGGCCTGAATCGCGTGATTCGTGCGGGTTATGATTTGTTGGGGCTGCAGACTTATTTCACTGCGGGTGTGAAAGAAGTGCGTGCATGGACTATCCACAAAGGCGATACGGGTCCTCAAGCCGCGGGTGTGATTCACACGGACTTCGAAAAAGGCTTTATCCGGGCGCAGACCATTGCGTTTGATGATTTCATTGCCTTCAAGGGTGAACAGGGTGCCAAAGAAGCCGGCAAGATGCGTGCGGAAGGCAAGGAGTACGTTGTGCAAGATGGCGATGTACTGAACTTCCTGTTCAACGTTTAATCAAATAATAAAAAAGCAACGACCATGAAACGTTTCCTTGCCCTACTTATTTGTGCCGTGGCATTGGCAGTTCCGGTAGCCCCAGCCTATGCCCTCTTTGATACCAAGAGCGTGGCGCAACAGCGTGCGGATATTCTTAAGCAGAATGAGCAGATCATGTCGCGCCTCTATCGTCTGGAGCCGCATGCTAAAGAACTGGTGGCAAAGTCTGTGGGATACGCAACGTTCAGTAACTTTGGCATGAAGATTTTTATTGCCGGGGGTGGCTCGGGCACCGGCGTTGTCATGCGTAAGGGCAACGGCAAGCCCGTATTCATGAAAATGGTCGAAGTCCAGGCCGGGCTGGGCATGGGGATCAAGTCGTTCAGTGCAATCTTTGTCTTTGAAACCGAGAAAGCTTTGAACAGCTTTATCAACTCCGGTTGGGAATTCGGTGGTCAGGCCACCGCAGCCGCCAAGTACGAAAACAATGGTGGGGCTTATGAAGGTGCCGCCAATGTGAGCGAAGGTGTCTGGATGTATCAGTTAACCGATAATGGGTTGGCGGCAGAAATTACGGCCAAGGGCACCAAGTATTATCAGGATAGCGACCTGAATAAGTAACCAGCGACTGATCAATAAAAATGGCTGCCCGGAAGCAACGTAGGGCAGCCATTTTTTATGCGCGTTGATACTTATTCTTTAACAGCCTCAACAGCAATATTCAGTTCGACGTCATCGCTAACGTTTGGCGCGTACTTGCCCAGACCGAATTCGCTGCGTTTGATGTGCGTAACAGCGTTGGCACCGCAAGCTTCAAGCTGCCGCATCGGATGCATGGCGCAATGGAAATGGGTAATCTTCAGGGTGACTGGCTTAGAAATGCCGCGAACCGTTAGTTCACCGATCACTTCGGTCGGTTTGTCGCCCTTGAACTTGAACTGATTCGATTTGAAATTGATTGTTGGGTACACATCGGCATCGAACCAGTTGCTGCTCGTCAAATGACCATCAAAGGCCTTGCTGCCAGTATCTACCGAAGTCACGCTGATAGCGATGTCGGCAGTGCCGGTTTTAGCCTTCTGATCCAACGTGATTGTGCCTGTGGTGTCGTTGAAACGACTGCGTTGCTTCGAGAAACCCAGGTGGGTGTATTCGAAGCTGGCGAAGGTGTGACTCGGGTCGATCGCGTAGCTGGTGGGTGCTGCAATCGCCGATGTGGCTAGGCTAGAGAGCAGTGCTGCACTCAGCAAAACTGTTTTTTTCATAGTAATACTCCTGTGGTGGGGGGGTAAACCTACTTGCTCATGAGAGAAAGACGGATTTGAACACTAACATCATTGGCAACGGTGCCGGTGCCAGACCATTGGCCTTGGCCGAGGCCAAAGTCCAAGCGTTTAATCACAAGCGTGCCATCTAGGCGAGCGGCAGTGGCTGATTCACGGGTGAGCGTTACCGGAAAGCGCACCAGCTTCGTTTGGCCTTTGATGCTGAGATTGCCCGATAGCTCAAAGCGATCTTTGCTGAGTGGGGTCACTTGTGTTGCTACAAAAGTTGCCTGAGGAAATTTTTTCGCATCGAACCAGTTGGGTCCCAGAGCCTCTTCGGTCGCTTCATCCATCCCGATATCAAAGCTTTGAACCGGGATTTCGGCTCGTGCTTGAGCTTGCGCCGGTTTTTCCGGATCAAAATGAATCTGTGCGTTGAATTTCTTGAAGCTGCCTTCAGTCTTGCTGCCCATCAGGGTTGGAACAAAACGAATGGTGGACTTAGCTGTATCCACGCTGTTGTATTCGACGGCCCAGGCTGAAAGGTGTGTCAGGCAGAAAAGTGTGGTGATAAGCGTTAAACGTATCATGATCCGCGATGCTTTCTGAGGGGGCGCATGCGATCCAGGAGATTATCTTTGTCAATAATCTGATGTTTTAAAGCCGCGCCGATATGTAGGCCGACCAGGGCAATCAGGCTGTTGGCTAATATTTCGTGGATTTCTTTGAGCGTGTGCCCGAGTTCTTTGTCTTTTGTCAGTAGGTTCGGCAAGTCAAATAGGCCAAAGAAGTTGGTGGTGTAGCCTTTCGCCGAGCTCATGAGCCAGCCGCTGACAGGAATGGCGATCATCAGGATGTATAGCGCAATATGCACCAGGTGGGATACGTTGTTTTGCCACGCGGGGCTGGTCGATGGTAGCGGCGGTGGTCGGTGGCCTGCCCGCCACAGAACGCGAAAGCCCCACAGAAAGGCAATGGTGACTCCCAGCCATTTGTGCCAGCCGATTACCTGAATGCGATCTGGGCCAACAGGCAATGCTTCAATACTTAAGCCCAAAAAATAAACGGCGATGATAATCCACGCCATCAGCCAATGCAGAGCAATGGCTGGGCGAGTATAACGAGCGGTGCTGGGGAGTTTATTTTCAGTCATAGGCGGCTTGCATTGAAGATTAATAGGTTGCCCCTTTATTATGAGCGGATTGTTCGAGCAATGTGAAATCAACATTCAAATTTTATGAGCGAAGACTTGCCTTCGATCCCGATTATTGGGCGTTTTGCCCCATCGCCCACGGGGCCGCTGCATTTCGGCTCTTTGGTAGCCGCAGTAGCCAGTTATCTGGAAACCGCTGGCGGGCAGTGGTTGTTGCGCATTGAAGATGTTGATCGACCCCGTGCCGTGGCCGGCATTGCAGAACAACAGATGGATGCGCTTCGTGCTTACGGCTTTTCCTGGGATGAAATGATCGTTCGTCAGTCGGAGCGAGAGCCTGTTTATCAGCAAGCGCTGCAAAAGCTAATCACTGCAGGCCTGGCTTATCCCTGTGTCTGCACGCGTAGCCAGTTGGCGAATCATGCAGATACGCGAATTGGCGTAGATGGGGCACGCATTTATCCGGGCACATGCAGCGCTTGGCAACCCGGTGATGCGGTGCCAGCAGGCGCGGCCTGGCGTTTCCGGGCAGGCGGGTTGGGTGCCCCTGAATGGTCTTTTGAAGATCGTATTCAGGGCATAGTGACCCAGCAACTGGCGAGAGATGTCGGTGATTTTGTACTGAGGCGCGCTGATGGCTGTACCACTTATCAATTGGCCGTAGTGGTAGACGACCTGGCTCAAGGCGTGAATCAGGTAGTGCGCGGTGCTGATTTAATCGATTCAACCACACGCCAATTGGCACTCATTAACGCATTGGGGGCGCGCGCACCCAGCTATGCGCACTTGCCCGTGGCCGTTAACGGTGCAGGCGAAAAACTCTCCAAGCAGACGCTTGCCAAGGGTTTGCCAGTGCTGGATGAACGTGCACGGGTAACCGCCTTGTTGGCAGCCCTCAATTTTCTGGGACAAGATCCACCCCAGGCTTTAGGGGCTGCCCCGCAGGCGCAGGTCTGGGCGTGGGCTAAGTCCGAATGGTCTTTGGCGCGGGTTCCGAGTAGACGCCACTTGCCTCTGCCTGCATGGGCGGATGCCTAATAGTTATCGGCGTAGCGCGTTAAGCTCAGCAGCCTGAAAATCAAACGGGCGCTAATCACTCGCAGGGCTCGGTGAAGCCCTGATTTTTTTGCCCAACCGCTGGTGCTGATTTTGTGGCAACTCATTTGGATCTCTCGGTCCACTTGCTGGCCTAGATCGCTACAGAATTTTGGGTTGCGAATAATTAGATTGGCTTCGCGGGCGACCAGCAGTGAAAACGGATCCAGATTGGCAGAACCTAGCGTTGCCCAG
>JBPCSW010000358.1:0-2733 GCA_051006675.1 Fluviibacter sp. | reverse complement strand
CAGCAAGCGCCTGCTTTTGTGAAGCCTCATCCAACCCCAATGCTTCCAAAACCCAGCTCGCCAGAAGATTCAAAAGCACCAGAGCCACCAGCAACATGACCAACCATTTACACACGCGGCCAAAGGTCAGTTCTATCTGTCGAACAGGGCTCTGCGCATCACGCACCAGTAGGATCTGCATGATCAGCGAATCCCCGCATTCATTTCAAGGATCGGCTGCATCACCGCCATCACAATGATCAGCACCATCACCCCCATAAACAAAATCATGGCGGGTTCAAGAATACTGGTAAAAACACGGGTCGTTTGTTCAGCGTCCACCTCGGCGTTATCTGCCCCAAAGCGCAACATATCAGCCAACTGTCCCGTGGCCTCGCCCGAACGAATCATATGTACAAACAGGGGAGAAAACACACCCTGCATACCCAGCGCCCTAGCGAGCGTACTACCCTCCCGCACACGCAGCTCGGCGGCATCCACCACCGATTGCAGATAGGTATTCTTCAATGTGTCCCGGGCGCTTTTAAGCGCTGACAAAATAGGCACATTTGCGGCAACCAGCATCGACATCGTATTGGCAAAGCGGGCTGTTTCGTAAGCCAAAATCAGCGGACCAATCACCGGCGTAGACAAACAACGGCTATCAAAGCTTAATCGGACCGAAGGGTTCTTTAAAGCACGCCGCACGAACCACACAACGCCCACCAAAACCACCGCCAGCAACCAGCCCCAATCAGACAGAAACGCCGAAATTGACATCACCACTTCTGTCGTAAAAGGCAGCTTCTGGCGCGTACTTTCGAACACACGTGTCACCTGCGGAATCACATACACCATCAGCACAGTCATCACCAGAAACGATACGCAAATCAGCATCGCCGGGTAAACCATCGACGCAATGACTTTCTGCTTCATGGCCTGGCGCTTCTCAAGAAAGGCCGCAAACTGCGTCAGCACCGGTGCCATCAGGCCTGAATGCACTGCCGCTGCCACAATCGACTGATAAAGCGTATCAAACGTCGCTGGCTGGCTGGCCAGTGCCCGTGACAATGGCACTCCCGACTGCAGTTCTTGCACAATCTCGGTCAATACCTCGCGGATGGCCGGCTTAGGTGACTCTTCCGCCAGCAAACGGAGTGCTTCATCCAGCGGCAAGCCCGAGCGGACTAATAACGCAAACTGCTTCGTCACAATCGCCAGATCCGTCGTTCGAATCCCTCTACGGCCAAACAGCATAGAAGATAAACCTGCCGAACGTGTATTCGACGTTTCTTGCTCCACAGAAACGGGCACCAAGCCGCGCGACAGTAATTGCTGTCGTGCTGATTTCAGCGCATCACTTTCCACCACACCCTTTTCGGTCTGGCCATCGTAGGTAATCGCTTCAAAACGAAATCTTGGCATAGGGTCTCTATCTACTTAATCGAGATGGACACTACCCGTTACGCGCATCATTTCTTCACGCGTTGTGGCCCCACTATCAACCCAACGCTGACAGTCTTCTGTCAACGTTCTCATACCATCCGCACAGGCCTGTTTACGCAAATCTGCTTCAGCGGCGTGCGCATGAATCTTCTCGCGTAATGATTCCGTTACCTGCATCAGCTCATAAATACCCGCACGACCGGCATACCCGCTCTCTGCACACACCGGACACCCGGCACCCTGACAGTCTTTACAGGAAAGCCGAATCAGACGCTGCCCCAATACACCAAGGAGTGATGAAGCTAGCAGGAAAGGTTCAATCCCCATATCAATCAGACGCGTTACCGCAGACGGGGCATCATTGGTATGCAGTGTGGCCAATACCAAGTGGCCGGTCAGTGAGGCCTGAACAGCAATTTGCGCGGTTTCCAGATCTCGGATTTCGCCAATCATGACGATATCGGGATCTTGCCTTAATATGGCGCGCAACGCCCGCGCAAAGCTCATCTCGATCCGAGAGTTCACCTGAGTCTGGCCAATACCCTCCAGATCATATTCAATCGGGTCTTCAACCGTCATGATGTTGCTGGTGTTTGAACGCAGACTCAGCAGCGAGGCATACAACGTGGTGGTTTTACCACTACCGGTAGGCCCGGTGACCAGCACAATGCCATGCGGTTTATGCAACAGGCGATCAAAGCTAATGTACGTATCATCTGCCATGCCCAATGCCCGTAAATCGAGCTTGTCGTTGTTCTTTTCCAGCAAACGCAGCACCACACGCTCACCATGAGCTGTCGGCAGCGTGGAAACACGAATATCAATCGCACGTCCACCCACACGAATAGAAATACGGCCATCCTGTGGCAAACGTTTCTCGGCAATATCCAGTGAGGCCATGATCTTGATACGCGACACGAGTGCCGCATGCAGATCACGGCGCATTTCAACCACATCTCTCAGGTTACCATCCACGCGAAAGCGCACCATCGACTGCCGCTCAAAAGCTTCCAGATGAATATCTGACGCACCATCCCGCGTTGCCTGACGCAGCAGACTGTTAATCATCCGAATAACCGGTGCGTTATCGTTGGTCTCCAGCAAATCCACTGATTCGGGCATATCTTGCAACAACTTGCTCAAATCCAGTGCTTCACCCACCTCATCAACAACCTGAGCCGCGTTCTGATCTGATTTGGCATAACTTTCGTTGATTTTACGACGCACCGTTTCAGCGTCTTCACACTGCCGACTCACAGGGCCATTAATACGACAAATTTCTTGAATCACCGAATAAGGCGTGTTGGC
>JBPCSW010000357.1:0-4116 GCA_051006675.1 Fluviibacter sp. | reverse complement strand
AGTTGTGGACGAGTGTGAGCCGCCAGCGCAACGTGACTTGCTTCTGCCCGGCAGCACCGTCGGCCTTGCAAGTGAATGCAGATGCCGCCGAGCTGACACTGGAAGGTGGCCAGGTATTGCGCGCCAAACTGGTGGTGGGCGCCGATGGGCGTGAATCCTGGGTGCGCGAGCAGATGGGTTTGAGTAGCCAGCACGATCCGTATAACGAACTGGGGGTCGTGGCCAATTTCCGGTCGGAATTGCCGCACTTTGGTACGGCCTATCAATGGTTCCGCGAAGACGGGATATTGGCTTATCTGCCGCTGGCGGGTGGCACGGGTGCAGATCAGGGAAAAATGATTTCCATGGTGTGGTCTGCGCCGGAGGATTTTGCCAGAGAACTGCTGGCATTGCCGGCCGAAGAGATGGCTTATCGCGTGGCCAACGCCGGTGAAAACAAATTGGGCCAGTTAACGTTGATGGCACCCGCGGCGGGCTTTCCGCTCAAGCTGGTGCGGGTACCGCAAGTGGTGGCGCCCCGTGTGGCACTGATTGGTGATGCTGCGCACGGGATTCATCCGCTCACTGGGCACGGGGTAAATCTAGGTTTTCAGGATGTGCGGGTGCTGGCCGAGGTGATTAGAACGGCGCGCCCGGTCGATGATCTGGGTGATCTGAGGTTGCTCTCGCGTTATCAGCGCGCACGGCGTGAAGAAGTGGTGATGCTGCAGTCGATGACGGATGCCATGCGCAAGTTGTTTGCCAGCAAAGCGCCCGGTTTAAGCATGCTGCGGAATGTGGGTTTGAATTTGACGGATAAGCTGACGCCATTAAAGTCGATGTTGATTCGTTATGCGCTTGAGCGCTAAATTTTAAAGGAACGATGTATGAAGAAAATGGTGTTGAGCCTTCTGGCTGCGAGTGTGATGGGTCTAGGCACGGCTTCGGTGAGCGCTCAGGAAATTGCGTCACCGGCGCTGGCTAAAATTGTTGAAAGCCAGATGGGTGTGAAGCCGCAGCGCATTATCAAGACGCCTTATCTGGGCGGTCTTTATGAGATCTACGCCGGCGGCCAGTTGTTTTATAGCGATGAGAAGGGCTCTGTCTTTGTATTCGGTTCACTGATCGACGGCAAAACCCATCGCAATATTACGGCCGAGCAGCAGCTTGCTTTGCTGCCATTACAAGATGCAATCAAGCGCGTGAATGGCAATGGCGGTAACGGCAAACGCACGCTGATTACCTTTGAAGACCCCAACTGCGGTTACTGTAAGAAGCTGACCAAGGAGCTAGTGAATCTGAAGGATTCGACGGTGTATACCTTTATGGTGCCGATGCTTTCGGAAGACTCTCTGGTGAAGTCCAAGAAGATCTGGTGTTCCAGTGATCGGTTGAAAGCCTGGGATGACTGGATGCTGAATGGCAAAGCGCCAGCCGGTTCGGATAATTGCGCGAATCCACTAGAGCGCAATAGCAAGCTGGCACAAGGCCTGGGTGTGAGTGGTACGCCAGCGATTTTCTTCCCGAATGGCGAAAAAATTCCGGGCTACATGCCGCTGGATAAAATCGAGAAGGCGCTCAAGGGCAGTTGATCTTTCCAGTGCACAAAAAACGGGAGCCTGGCTCCCGTTTTTCTTGGTGTGAGAGCTAACCGTTATAGATCGCGTGTATCCGGTGTGGCCGTGATGCGGTGAATCGTTAGGTCGGCCCCGTTGTATTCTTCTTCCTGATCCAGTCGCAGGCCGACCGCCATTTTGAGTGCGCCGTAGACCGCTGTGCCGCCCACCAGAGCCACGACGATGGCGAGGCCTGTCATGATGGCTTGCGCGGCGAGGGAAACGCCGCCAAGGCCGCCTAGGGCTTCTGCGCCGAAGATGCCAGCAGCAATGCCACCCCAGGCACCGCAGAGGCCGTGAAGCGGCCATACGCCCAGCACGTCATCAATCTTCAGGCGGTTTTGTGTGAAGGTGAACGCAAAGACAAACATGCCGCCAGCGATCAGGCCGGTTGCCAGGGCGCCCAGCGGATGCATGAGATCCGAACCGGCACAGACGGCAACGAGGCCAGCCAATGGGCCGTTGTAGGCAAAGCCCGGGTCATTCTTGCCGGCGACCAGTGCAGCAATGGTGCCACCGGCCATGGCCATTAGCGAGTTGGCCGCAACCAGCCCGCTGATCTTGTCGAGGGTTTGTGCGCTCATCACATTAAAGCCGAACCAGCCTACCGCCAGAATCCAGGCGCCCAGCGCGAGGAAGGGAATCGATGAGGGCGGGTGCGCAGCGATAACGCCGTTCTTGCCATAACGGCCATGGCGGGCGCCGAGCAACAGCACGGCTGGTAGGGCGATCCAGCCACCCATGGCATGCACGACCACCGAACCGGCAAAGTCGTGGAATTCCTGGCCAAAGGTGCCTTTCAGCCATTCCTGGATGCCGTAGTGCTGGTTCCAGGCGATGCCCTCGAAGAAAGGGTACACAAAGCCGACCAGCACAAAAGTAGCGGCCAGCTGTGGGTTGAATTTGGCACGCTCGGCAATGCCCCCCGAAATAATGGCAGGGATCGCAGCGGCGAAGGTCAGCAGGAAGAAGAAACGGGTGATGTCGTAGCCGCTCTTCTCGGCGATCTGGCTGGCGCCAATGAAGAAGTCAGTGCCGTAGGCGACTGTAAAGCCGATGGCAAAGTAGGCGACTGTCGATACAGCAAAGTCGGCCAGAATTTTTACGAGGGCATTGACCTGGTTCTTTTTGCGGACGGTGCCGACTTCAAGGAAGGCAAAGCCGGCGTGCATGGCGAGCACCATGATGGCGCCCAGCAAAATAAAAAGGGTGTCGGAGGCTGTTTTTAAGAGTTCCATTGTGCACATTCCTGGCGCGTTGAGCGCGCTATGAATTAATGATGTGCAACATAAAGCAAGTAACGTGCCAATTTGGTGCGGCCTTGCCGCTAAAGGTTGCGTTTTGGTGCGAGAACCGAAGCGTCTTTATAAATCAGCGGCTTACGAACAGTTTGTGGGCATGGGTATGGCGCTATTTGGGGCAAGATTCACGGATCGTCGTTTGTCTTCAGTCTGTGTTTGCACCAATATCGTGCGTCAAAGCACCGTGTCGATGCGTTTGACGATCAGCCAGACGCCGTTGCCCATCACCTGGTGTGTTTGCAGCTGGATGATGTCGAAATGCTGGCAAAGCTTGGGTAACCACCAGGAGGTTGGCTTCTGGATCAGGTGCGCATTGCGGCCGTCGGACAGTACTTTGCCGGCAGGGCCCATATGAATGGAGAAGAAGGCGATTTTGGTGGTGATGCTGGCCAGTTCGGCGATGACGTTGTCGATGAGTTCCGGTTCAATATGTTCCAGCACATCGATACAGCAGACCAGATCGGCGGCCTGGGGTGTGCCGTATTCCGGGAAGGCCGGATCGTAGGGTTTGTAAACCGGATTCATGCCAACCTGGTTGAGCCCAACCAGCAGATTCTTTTTGCCCGCACCATAATCCGACACGCTTTGTGCACCGGATTGTTTGATGAGATCCGCCACCAGCGGCGCAAATTGGAGCGAGGCCACACCATAGTTTGGGTTCTGGTGGAGCTCTTGCTGCAGCTTACGATAATCTTCGGTGATGGTCTGGCTCATACGATTTCTCTGTCTGGCGGTTTAGTCGCGTACTTTATCAGCTGGCACGGCGGCCGGGGGAATCAGCGCCCACATTTGCCCCGCCTGTTTCATGCGTCCGGCCTCTTTGCCGGCCTCGGCACCAAAGCCCCAGAAGAAGTCTGCACGCACAGCGCCCTTGATGGCGCCACCGGTGTCTTGCGCGAGTACCAGGCGTTGCAACGGCTTATTGCTGTTGGGGTAGGTGGTGTCTAACCAAACGGGCGCGCCCAGTGGCGTGGCGCGTGGGTCGATGGCGATGCTGCGCCCCGGGGTGAGTGGTAATTCCATAGCGCCTAATGGCCCTGCTTCTGGGTTTTTAGGGTCGTTCGGACGAACCCGGAAAAAAACGTAACTAGGATCACTGTTGAGAATTTCTTGGGCGCGGTGTGGGTTGGAGCGCACCCATTTTTTAATGCTATCCATTGAGGAATTGCTGGAGGTTAATTCCCCCTTTTCAATCAAAGTACGACCCATGGGTTTCCATG
>JBPCSW010000356.1:0-2899 GCA_051006675.1 Fluviibacter sp. | reverse complement strand
GTCTACGCCTGCCAAAATTGCAGCTAGACTCACTGAAAACGGCTACGAAGTCTCGGTACAAAAGCTCAGCAATTGGCGAACTAGAGGGCTATCAAAAGAATGTGTTTCGAAAGCATCGAAAATTCTTGGCATCAGGCCAGCCTGGCTTGAAACTGGGATCGGAGAAATGGTTGATCGGGGTGCAAGTAACGGCAGCCAGGCCAACCAATATCTGTCGACCTATGCTTCCGGATTGACCTCTGAAGAAACAGAATTAATTGATGCTTACAGGAATAAGCCTAGGCACGATCAGCTGAACGTGCTAAAACTATTAGACATAGAACCAAGAGATTTCGCACAGAGCGCCTAATCCATCCCCTGGTTAGGCGCTTTTTTTACGGGGAAAAATGCAAAGTCATTAGCATCACGCAATGGTTTAAAGAAAAAGGCAAAGGAAGACTATGAAGACCATTTACAGCATATTTATAGCCATATGCTTCATCATGCTTAACATCATTACTGTCGGATACTTTGTACCATCTACAGTTGCCTACTACCGCCGAAACGAGTGCGGAAACGTCAACTCTATCTTCGTGCTCAACCTCTTCCTCGGCTGGACATTAGTTGGCTGGGTGATCGCATTGATATGGGCAATGAAAAATAAATCTGAAAAACAAGTTATTGTTTTTAATAAAAATACAGATACTTATATAAATAAAATTCGTCTTACCGATAACCAGATAAATTGCTTACTGGACGCTTCTGACGGAAAAGTTTTATACGGTGAAACTCCTAAGTTTATGTCATCTCAAATGCCAAATGGATCTCGAGCTTATAACTTAAGAACAATTGAATCTCTTGTTAACCGTGGCTATTTGATGTCTAACGGTTGTGGTGGGTACATAAAAACTGAAATTACAGACAGTGCTATTAAATCAAGCATGGGTTTTTAATCTACTAAGATAAATATTTGCATAAACGCATGGTGCCCTGCCCTATGAACCGGAACACTTTGGGATCATGCCCAGGCTATCAGATAGACCACATCAAGCCGCTATGCGCTGGTGGATCTGATACAGCAGCCAATATGCAATGGCTCACAGTGACTTCGCACCGACGCAATACTAAAGAAGACCTGTAGAAACATGAGACGACCGTCACCAAACAATTAGTTGTTGGTCGGCCTGACTCCCCAGGCTGTCGGCGGTGCGAGACACTTTGCTCTGCCCTAGCGAACCAACACTACTGGCGACTGACTCCGTTATGTATTCACCGAACGGACAGCTGAAGCTACGCTGACTTTCAATCGCCATGCGTGTTAGTGCTGTCTTTCCAGCTGTCATACGGTACTCGCTGCGTCTGTATCCGAGGCCAAGCTTATCCGGCAATGCCTTGCCAGAATATAGTTCGCGGCGTGCCTACTAGCGAACTTTTCGGGATACAGCATCCGCTTCCCATACGGATGGCGACTGAATCCGGATTGCACCCGCCAGATCCCCAGCAAGTGTCAGTCGCCATGCGTATAAGACCCCGTCTTTCCGGGGCGTCACCAGATCAGCAGATTTCCCCTCTGGTAGGGCTACCGTCAGGAGACGGCCGGAGTTCGCCCCTGGGATAAACCCAGAACCCATCTGCAATAGGTAATGGCCTGATGCTGCACCCATCAGCCGAAACTGTTGGTGCAGCCTCATTGTGCCATAAAACTTAGGTGTGCCTAATATACGCCCAATCCGCACCACTCTCCCGCCGAAGGATGGCGTGCTGAAACGGGGGCAACGGCCTAGCAAGCCGGAGTGAGCAGAAAGCCATACGGTCTAGGCCAGGGCAAGTACGTAGCGGCATGTAGCACCTAACCGCAGTTGCTTGAGTGATTCGTCCGGTAAGTATTACGCCGGCTGGGCGGCGCTAAATAGCTCTGATGGCTTACCGAGGATGGATACCGGGCGAGTCACTCAGGCAATTGCATACGGAGGCAACGATGCAGATCGATGACACCGCAGTAACCGAGCAGGAGCTTCGCCAGGCATATAACGATGCCGGGCTGTGGCGCCAGGGCATGACCTTCGGTCAGGCTAAAAGCAAGGTGCTGGTCTATTGGGGCTTGGTAAGGCAAGCCAAGGCAGCCAGAAAAGCAGCGGAACGGTATCGGCAACAGCATCTGCAGCCTCGTCTGATCTAGGAGATAGCCATGACCATGAAAATC
The DNA here is from genome assembly GCA_051006675.1 of Fluviibacter sp. Lineage (GTDB taxonomy): Bacteria > Pseudomonadota > Gammaproteobacteria > Burkholderiales > Rhodocyclaceae > Fluviibacter. Next base: position 717 of record JBPCSW010000356.1, on the reverse strand, counting down.
AAACCGTGGATTGCTGGACTGATCGTTTTTGGGCTGTTCTGCATTGTGTCCGAAATGGACTACCGTGAAGCCGTGCACCAGGAACAGATTGCCAAGGCCAGCCAGGTACAGACCTATGCTGCACGATAACCCGCTGAACGATGGTGGTCCGGCGTTCCCTGGTACGCAGTATCAGGTACAGCTGCAGCCTGATGAAACCCGTTCGTACCATGTAATTGAGCAACCAATGAACGGCATGAGCGTGCGGGATATTGCCACGTTGCAGATCCTCGGCGCCATGATCCAGGCGCATCGCCTGTGTACCCCGGCGCTGATTATCGAGGCGTTTGATGCTGCTGATGTGTTTCTGGAACTGCGGAGCCAGGTATGAATCACGCCGAACGCGAACTCGAAGCGCTGCGCCGCCTGGTGAAGCAGCACGAGCAAACCATAGCCGACATTCTGCACACGCAGCACCCGATCATGCGCGATGCGCTGCGTTACCAGACGCTGCGCGAGAGCCAGTTCGATGCCGTGGTGGTCATCCTCAGCAGCGCCGGTGGTCACATGGCCGAGCCCGATCAAATCGACCGTGAGGTTGACCGCATGATTGAAGCAAAATCCGGCATCAAGCTGGCGGCGTGATATGTGCCTGTTGCATACCGTTCTTTACGGCACATACGTACCGCCAAGCGTGCCAGGTCGCGTTGTCAGCTTCGATGACACTCGGTGGAAGCG
>JBPCSW010000355.1:0-5814 GCA_051006675.1 Fluviibacter sp. | reverse complement strand
GCCGATCGTGTCATCATGCTGGACAAAGAGACCAAGGGCATCATCGCCGAAGGCAAGCCACAATGGCTCCGTGACCACAGCGAGATTCCTCTGGTGCGTCAGTTCTTCAACCGTAATGCCCATGCGCCGGCAGCGGCACCCGCAACTCAATCACCCGCTCACTGATTAACGCCATGTCTAATCGTAATAACAGCCAATACTTCCGTCTCGGCATTTTTGTGTTACTCGGTGCCGCATCCCTGGTCGCGCTGGTGTTGATCTTTGGTGCACGTAATCTGTTCACCAAAACCATGACCATTGAGACCTATGTCAAGGAATCGGTGCAGGGGCTGGATGTAGGGGCAGCAGTCCGCTTCCGTGGCGTCCGCATGGGGCAAGTATCCTACATTGGTTTATCAGGCCGGCTGTACGAATCCGAAGTACCTATGGCAGAGCGACGACAGTATGTCGTTGTGCGTATGCAGATTACCCCGCCCAGTGAAACAGACTCAGAGGCCTATCTGGAAAAAATGGTGCACGATGGACTACGCGCCCAGATTCGTGGCCAGGGTATTACCGGCGTCAATTACCTGGAACTGGATTTTGTGAAAGATCCTTCCAACCTGCGCGTGCTAACGTACAACTGGAAGCCGGATTACGTCGTCATTCCCTCGCAGCCTAGCCCAGTGAACATCCTGCTCGATAACGTGGAAGACGCGCTCACGAATTTCAACAAACTGAATCTGGCTGAGACACAGGCCAAAGTGGACACCTTGCTCAACAACCTCAATGGCATGGTGGCCGGTACCGACGGCAAAGACACCGGGCTCAACAACGCCGTGAACGAACTCAGCCAATTGTTAACCAAGGTCAACCATGCCACAAACAATCAGGAGCTGTCGATGATGATCGAACAACTCACCGCTTCCATCGTTGTGCTGCGCCAAACCCTGACCACGATGCAAGGGGATCTGACGATTTCAGCCGATAACGTTCGGCAGATTACCGACAACGTGAATGATCTATCGCAAAAGGCCAACCAGTATCCGTCATGGGTGCTATTTGGCCAGCCACCCAAAAAAGTGTCGCCCTGAGGATCACCCCATGCAAGTATCGAATCTCGTTAACCTGCTGACGCAACGCGCCAAAATGGCAACGATGCTGGCCGTGAGTATGGCAGTCCTCTCGGGCTGCTCAATGAGTAAACCCAATCCAGATCAGACGGCATGGTTGGTCGCCCCCGAACGCACCGCGCCACCGCGCACGTCGCCCGTGGCACTGACGCTCAAGATGGGCAATTTCAGCGCTAACACCCCTTACGACGGTAAATCGATGGTCTACCGGCTCTCGGATAATCGTTATGAAAAAGATTTCTACAACGTCTATCTGATCTATCCGCGAGACATGGTGAGCAACGCCACCCGCAATTGGCTGGTTCGCTCCAATGCTTTTAGCCAGGTGCTGGAACAGTCCTCGGTCTTCTTCCCGATGTACCAGTTGCAAGGCGTCATCGACGAATTTTATGGCGACTACCGTGGATCGCCGGAAGCGGTTGTGAGCATCCAGTTTTATGCCAGCACCAGTTTCAGCGCAGAAAACTACCTGTTCTCGTCACCAAGGATCAGTCGCCGTGTGGCATTAAAGGATAAGTCGCCACAGGCTTTGATTGATGGCCAACAGCAGGCATTAGCTGAAATTCTGAGCGAACTCGAAGGCCGTCTGGTGACGGATGCCGCCAAAGCACCACCACCTTACAAATCGATACGACAGACGGGTTCTGCCAAGGACGACAAAACCGTTAAGCCCTCACATTAACTGAGAACCACCGGCGCAAAGCCACCGCCCGGTGTACGGAAATTGGTTGTCTGCCCCTGATAGAGGCGTGCGGCCAACAGCTGGATCTGGCCATCATAGGCATAGACCCGTAGATCGTATTTCAGCGTTGTCGTTTCTGCTGACGACGGCTCGTGAATAACCACTTCAGGGGGTGGCGCAAATGTCTGCGCCACATAGCCGCCCTGGATAATGTCTTCAAACACACGCTTGGTGAGTTTGTCGCCACGATAGGCGGCGCGAGACCCAAAGCCGGCTTGCGGTTTAAAGAACCACTGTTTACGCGTGCTCCAGAATGACTCGGCATCCACAGCCGTCACCGGCACAGTGCGTGGCACGCAGCGCGCAATTTCCAGGGCCTGCGCCGCAGTCAGACCCAGGCTTTGCAAGTTACCTGTATCCGAAAGCCATTGCAGGTTGCGCTTATCAGCCCACAGTGCGTGCGCCTGGGGGTGCGGCGTGATGAGCGTACCCGTCGTCTCGCCCGCCTGCTGCCGTAACCAGGCCGCGTGAATCGCTGTACAGGGGGCCGATGTCAATGTGAAATCGGTCAATCGGTTGTACAGCAGATCAATCGACTTCTCGCCAACGGCTAAGCGCCCCACCTCATCACACCGTAACTGCTCCGGCGCACAAATCAGCGTTTGAATGCCCTGTGCCTCGAACAGCTTCTGCCAGCGGACAAATTCGGGATAGAGATACTGCTGCTCGGGTGCTTCGTCGACGATCGCAATCATCCGCAAAGGGCGGCCGCTCTGCCATGCAGCCCATTCGGCGGTGAACATCTGTAATAGCGCAGCCTCTGCCTGATCTGCCGCCAGAGCATTACCCCAGGCGCGCGCCAGCAACGTCACCAGCAACGAACCGCCGGCATTGGTATTGATTTCAATGAGCTGCGGCGATGCACCACCCACATGGAAATCAAAGGCCAGACAAACGCCCGGTGGCATGGGTGCTATCGATGCGCCCTGGCGCTCAGCCACGGCGGTTGCATAGCTCGGCAGCGCAACCAGTGCCGACACCGCCGACACAAAGCCGGCAATCAGTTCGTATTCCGCCCTGGGCAGAGTAACTTGTGCTTGAGAAAACAGATACGGCCGCTCAGCCAGTGCGCCGGTGCCCAGTGTGTTTTCCAGCAGAGAATGATTAAGCAGATGCGACATGGTCATTCAAGGTCTCGATGAGGAAGCGCTCTGCCTCGGCGATATCACGCGTGCGCGCCATGGGTGGCAGACTACGCCAGACTTTTTTGCCATAGGCCTTGGTCACCAAACGCGGGTCACCAATGACCAGCACGCCCTGATCCTGTTCACTACGGATCAGACGCCCCGCACCCTGTTTGACGTTAATCACGGCGTGCGGCAACTGATAATGCATGAAGGCGTTTTTACCTTGGCGATTAAGCGCGTCTATCCGCGCCGAGAGCACCGGATCATCCGGCGCAGCAAAGGGGAGCTTGTCGATAATCACCAGCGAAAGCGCATCACCGGGTACGTCCACCCCTTCCCAGAAACTCTGTGAACCGACCAGCACCGCATCGCCCTCGTCTCTGAAACGACGCAACAACTCGTTCTTCGCCGCATCACCCTGACACAGGATTTTGATCTCGGGCTGGTAAAACGCCAGCCGTGTTTCCAACTGACTGCGCACACGTTGCATGGCACGCAATGAGGTGCACAAAAAGAACGTGCGACCCTGCGCCGCTTGAATCAGCGGCAGTACCGCATCGACCAGCCGGTCGGTGTAATCGGCGCTATTCGGGTCGGGCAGATCCGTGGGGCAACACAGCATGGCCTGGCTCGGATAATCAAATGGGCTATCCCAGCAATAGGCAGTGATGTCGTGCAGACCCATCGCTTCCTGATAGTGCGTAAAGTCCCCCTGCACCGCCAATGTTGCCGAGGTAAATATCCAGCTGCGGGGGCTGCTGGCCATCAGCTTGGCAAAGGGCTCGGCAACCGATAACGGGGTCGCATGCAGATGCAGACCATGGCCCAGCGTTTCCACCCAGTAGACATAATCACCCGGCACGGTGCCTGCGTTTTCATCTGGCGCAACACCGGCCGAATCCGGGGTGCCCGCCATGGGCTGATTGAGTGCGCCACGCTTCCAGCGCATCAGGTCCTGGCCCAGCGCAGTACAACGTTGCCAGGCGCGCTCCAGATCTGGCGAACGGCCGGCCTGGGTTTGCAAAAGTTCGGTCATGAGGTCGATGCGTTCAGCCAACACGTCGAGCCCTTTGATAAATTCCGGCTGACGCAGAATTGTCACCGCCGGCTGGCGCACAACATCGTTGCCCAAAGTCAGACGAAAGTCGCGTGCCGCTTTTTCCAGCGCGGCGCTCTGCACAGGCAAATCGAGGCAATCGCGCGCTTCGGCCAGTGCTGAGATCCGGATGTCCTGCGCCAGATCCAGCACCAGCGTGGTCGAGAAGCGCTGGCCAAAAAAGATGCCGGCGGTTTCCGGCAGCTGATGGGCCTCATCAAAAATCACCGTATTACAGTTGGGCAGTAATTCGGCCATGCCCTCTTCCTTCAAAGCGACATCGGCAAAAAAAAGATGGTGATTCACCACCACCAGATCGGCCTCCATCGCTTCGCGCCGGGCTTTGACAACAAAGCAGTCTTCGTAATGCGCACATTCGCTGCCCAGGCAGTTGTCTTTGGTCGACGTGGCCATATGCCAGACCGATGCCGATTCCGGCACATCGGCGCACTCGGCTTTATCGCCACGCCTGGTGCCCCGAGCGAAACGTACGATGTGCTGGATATGTCGTACATCCTCTTTCTGTAGAAAGCGCCCTTCTTTCTCCGCGCGATCCAGATGATGCAAGCAGACATAATTGCTGCGGCCCTTGAGCAAGGCAACCCGAACGGGTGCCCCCAGTGCCTCGCGCACGGTAGGAATATCGCGCTCGAAGAGTTGATCCTGTAGCGTTTTAGTGCCGGTCGACAGCACCACTTTGCCGCCAGACAGCATAGCCGGCACAAGATAGGCAAAGGTTTTGCCGGTGCCGGTACCCGCTTCGACCAGACAGGCGGCATCCGCCCGGATCGCCTGGGCAATGCGCTCGGCCATGTCGGTTTGCTGCGAACGGGCTTTGAAGGCCGGAATCAGCCGCGCCAACGGGCCATCGGGCTTAAAAACATCGGCAACTTGATCGACCAGGCTCATCTCGTGATTCTACCAGTGGGCGTGCCCCGAGCCGTGGCCCCGATTTGCCAAGCACCCCCTAGGGCGGAGATAATGGTGCTTTGCGTAATAGACTTAGCCGTTTACTCTAATCATGGGTGCGGCAACCCTCAAGGATTCGCCATGAAGTGGACCATCATCTGGATTTTCGTGTTGTCGACGGCCTTTGTGCATTTTCGCGGCAAAGTGCGTCTGCGCCCCTTCCGCCAGATCACCGATCACTCGACCTTTCTCGCCCCGGTGAATGTGCTGCTCTATGGTGCCTCGACGGTGCCAAACGTTCCTTACCTGGACGCCAAGGATTTCCCGGAGATGAAGATCTTCGACGATAACTGGGAAAAAATCCGCGAAGAAGGTCTGAAGATGGTGGACCAGGGCTTGATCAAAGCCTCGGACACCTATAACGACGTTGGCTTCAACTCCTTCTTTCGCACCGGTTGGAAGCGTTTCTATTTGAAGTGGTATGACACCGCACACCCGTCAGCCGAAACCTTGTGTCCATTTACCGTCGGGCTGCTCAAGCAGGTACCAAGCGTCAAGGCGGCCATGTTCACGCATCTGCCACCCGGTGCCCGCCTGGTGCGCCACCGCGACCCGTATGCGGGTTCGATCCGTTACCACCTGGGGCTATCGACACCGAACGATGATCGCTGCTTTATCGAAGTCGACGGCGAACGTTATAGCTGGCGCGATGGCAAGAGTGTGTTCTTCGACGAAACCTTCATTCACTACGCCGAAAACGAAACCGATAAAGATCGCCTGATTTTCTTCTGCGATGTCGAACGCCCGCTGGCCGGTTCGTGGATGGTG
>JBPCSW010000354.1:0-3121 GCA_051006675.1 Fluviibacter sp. | reverse complement strand
TTGTCCTCGTAGCCCTCGAACTGACCGCCGTAGCCTATGAACGGTGCCTTGGGGGCGAGCGCCAGCATCTCTGCCTCTTGGCTGACCCAGTAGTTGTACATGCGCTGGGCATCCTTGGCGTTGCGTACCAAGCCCGACACGTACAGACGGCCGTCAACTTCAAATTCATTGCCGACGATGCGGACCACAGGGATCCACTTGCCAGCCCACTCGGCTTCTTCGAGGATCTCGTAGCCGTTAATCTTGCAGTACTTGACCTTGGGGTTTTGCACCAACCGCTTGTTCTTAGGCGCGCCGTAAATAGCCTTGAGGTCCTTGTCTTCAGGCGTGCCTGCAAAAGCAGTCTGATTGCCTGGGTACAGGTGCAGAGTGGCTTTTTCGTAGTCGATGTAGTAGTAATCCGCGATGCGGATCGTGTCTTCGTACAGCCAGTTGCTGATGGACTGATCGCCCACGCCTAGCGACTGCAGGGTCGAGACAGGTGATGCGTCAGGATATAGGCGCTCGTACTCATCTTTGGTCAGGTCTTCAGTGATGAAACACCACTTGGCATCCGCGCCCGTTGGGTCTTGGATGAGTGGGTCCATGTAGACCGAGAACGAGTTGCGGATACGGCCAATCTTAATGTCTTGATCGAATGTCGTTGGGTCGCAGTACTCAGTCAGAATGCGGATGTAGCCTTCACCGTAGGCCACTTGGTTCTCGCACGCTGTGTCGTAAGCCACGTCCGCATCCGAGATGTACTCGATGTGGCGGATCATGCCGTTGAACACTTCTGCCACTTCCACGTCGGCGTTGTCATCCACGGGGATGACCTTGGCACCTGGGCGGTTCTGGCGCATGTCGTTCGTGACTTGATGCACGTGCTGCGGCAGCTTGTTGATCGTCAGCGTGGGGCGCGCGTTGATGGTCTGGCCTTGCACCGCACCGCGGGTCGCCAACACGTCCGCTGGCCACTGCCATTGGTTGTCAGGCGAGCCGGCGTAAAAGCGCAAGTCGTCGATCTCATCTTCGCGGCTCTCAGACAGCGCGTCGACAGCTTGATCCAAGCGGCTGCGCGCCGTGGCCAAGACATCAGATTTGGGTGTATTGCCGTTGGCGACGTTAGCCGCCGCGCGCATTCCCGTTGGATCAGCCATAGAAGACTCCAGTTATGTGTGGCTCACGCATCACGACGTATTCTTTGCAGTCGTGCGTAAATTCTTGGCCAACACCAAAATACAGTTGATCGCCGACGTTGATCTCTTTGCAGTCAGGACCCACGGCGATGGCGATGCCAGTTTCCATGGGGTCGCCAGGCGGCAGGATGAAAAGCGAGTGCTTCTCGACATCGCGCTCAATGATGACGCAGTCTTTAAGTGCTTTGAGGGTCATTTCTTCTTGGCGGCGGCCGCGCGTTTGACTGAATATGCAATGGCAACGGCTTGAGCGGGCTTTTTTCCGGCCTTAATTTCAGCTTTTACGTTCTCTTTGAACGCAGGTTTTGATGTAGATTTCTTCAACGGCATTTTATGCTCCCATCCAACCAGTTGCGACCATGCCGCGGTCCGAGATGACGCGGCGTTTGGGCTCAGTATACTCCCTGTGGGCCACAGGGAACGCAAAAGTCACGCAGATAGCGTCCGCCGCGTCGGGCGACGCCAGTCCGCGTGCTTTCATGTCTTTTTTCGACTCTAGGAAGATTGTTCCTTTCGAGTCAGGCTTCATCATAGGCGAAATCAGGTCTGTTTTCAAGAACCGATCCTTCGGAATTGAAGCTGTTTTGAGCCATTCACGCATCGACCCCCACATTTCAGCCCGTTTGTTGCCGTACATGATCGGTTTGCTCGACTTATTGCCGAAGTTCACCCCTTTGACCTTGTAGCGCTGCTCCTTCAGGCGGTCCACGATGCCCGCACCCAGCCCACCCTCGTCGATCACGACCATTGCAGGCTTAAATTCGTCGATCACCTCGATGATGTGCCCCACCACCGTCATCGTGTCGTCGCCTCGATGGCGATCAATCCTCACGATGTCACGTCCCTGCCTCACGGCGATGACCGTGGCATCCGCGCCGTAGCGCGCTGGGTCCACGCCGATGATGATCGGGGCCGACAGGTCTTGGTACTTAGCCCGATTCATTGCATCGTCCACCAGACCGGATGAAATGAACTGATCGTCGCCTGCGTTGGGGAACTCACCGTAGACCTCGACGTGTGCCTGAGATGAGTCAGCACCATATTCATCGATGATCTGCTGGTAGACCGCCTTGTCGGTGCCCTCAACAGTACGCGCATCCACGACCTTCGTCTTCCAAAACTCACGCTTGGAGTGATGTGTCTCATAAAAGTACCCCGAGTTGCGCCGTGGGTTGGAAAACGCGAACCAAAAGCGGTTGGGCGTGTTCTCAGTGAAGAAGCCTGACGTGACCGACCAGATGCCGTCGGCAATACCCGACGCTTCGTCGAAGATCACCATGACACCGTCAAAGTTGTGCACGCCCGCGTAAGCGTCGGGATTCTCTTCCGACCACAGCCGGCCCTCGACACCCCAGTAGCGGGTGCCCTTTTTCAGATCCCGCTCGACCAGTTCCGTGATCCACTTGGCCGGCATCAGTCTGGTGGCTGAGACTTCAAACCAGTGTGAGTTCAAGCTCATCGCCAGCCACTTAGTAATCTCCGCCCATGTGACAGACCTGAGCTGCGCTTCCGAGTTGGCCGAGATGATGGTCGTCGAGCCGATCCTTGTGGACAGCATCCAAATCGTCAGCCAGCTGACTAGCGCCGACTTACCGATACCACGGCCAGAGCTGACCGACTCACGCAGCGTGTCGAAGTCGATCTTGCCCTTGTTCTGCTTGATGTGCTCGGCGATGTCCGACAGCACCTCGCGCTGCCACTTGCGTGGCCCTTGGAAATGTTCCAGTGGCGTGCCTGCCTGCCCCCACGGGAACGTGTACATGACGAACGCCAGCGGGTTGTCTTTGATCGCTGGCGCCCAGAGTCTGGACATCAGCTCCTGTTCGTCTTCAGCCGAGTAGATTGTTGTTTGCATGCTTTGGTGCTGGACGGGCTTCCAGTGTTTCGGCTTCGATGAACTCAAGCGCGCGCTCATTGGCTGCTTGGAGGGCGGAGGTGATGGA
>JBPCSW010000353.1:0-2628 GCA_051006675.1 Fluviibacter sp. | reverse complement strand
GTTCTACGCCAATATCACTCGACTCAATGAGCTAGAAGGCGAGATCAAGGGACGGGCGAAGGATGGCAAGGACGTCGCCGGATTCATGAAGGACAACCCCGATGCCCGCCTGGTAGGCGCCGGAAACGCCACCGAAAGAGCGGTCTCTGAACTCCGCTCCAGGAAGCGTAAATTGATCGCGCAGAACGCGCCAAAGGCCACGATTAAAGCGCTGGAAGGTCAGATCGCCAATCAGATGAAGGCGCTGAACGACCAGGTAAAAATGACCCGCATGCAACGACTCAGGTAACCTCATGATTGACCAACTTAACACGCATCTATCGCTCGAAATCACCGCTCATCAGCTGTACCACGGTTTTTCAGGGCAGCTTAAATTCTGGGGCTACAGCAAGCTGGCAGATTATTTCAAAGACGCCGCTGAAGAAGAGCAGACTCACGTCGACGCTATCTTTCTGCGCATCCAGCAGCTGGGCGGGCAGCCGGATTACATGCCTACCCCAGTCATGCCGGCGCTAAAGAAGCGCGATATACCCGGCCTGCTGCAGGTGCGGCTGGCCACTGAGAAGAAAGTGCTGGGCAGCCTGACATCGCTGGTGCAGAAAGCCGACGAAGACGAGCAGGATTGGGAAACGGATAACGTCTGCCGCAAGCTCATTACTGATACGGAAGGTGACATCCAGTGGACGCAGGCCCAGATCGACCTGATAGCCGAAATGGGGCTGCAGAATTGGCTACAAGCAAATCTGTAGGTCACTCATCTTCGCGTTCATCCTCAAACGCCGGATAAAAGCCTCCTGTGTAATCATTCTTGCTTGTCAAATTTTTTATGCAGATGCACCGGCGTGATGTTCGTATAAATCGCGTGGAGGATGTTCAGGCTTCGATGTCCGGACACCATCGCCACTTCGGAGGGGCTGAACCCCAGCTCCAGCAATCGGCTGATCCCGTGCCTGCGAAGGTCATGCAGATGCAGATCCTCAATGCCGAGTTGCTGACACGTCCGTGTAAATGCCGCCGATATCGACCTGGCATCAAACGGGAACACTTTCTCCGACACGTTTGGCTGACGCTGCAACACCGTCCATGCCGGCCCCAGCAGCGCCACCTCCATGTCATTGCCTAGCTTCTGCGTCGGATGCTTGCGATTGCGGATGATGACGGTCCGGTTTTCTTCGGATACATCCGCCCACAGGATCCCTGTCATCTCGCTCAGGCGCATGCAGGAGTAGACCAGGAACTCCACCAGATCCGCCATCGGTAGCAGGCTGGAGTGGTGGGCCATGCGCTGCCTGAAGGCGGCCAACAGTCGGTCCAGCTCATCATTCCCGGGGCGCCGATTACGCTGCTTGGGCTTCGCGATCAGCCCCAGCTTCATCATCAGCGGCCGGGCTTCGCGGAACACGGCATCGTCGATCTGGATCCCCAGGATCGGCTTTGCTTCCCGGTAGACCGTGTGCAGGCAACCGATATCAATCAGCACGGTGGCCGGCCCAGCACCCTCTCCCCTCCTGTCCATCGCAAAGTCCACCAGAAACTGCGTCGTCACGTCACGCGCCGGCTTGTCGCCGAATCTCTTTTTCAGAGCCTGCAGAGTTTTCTCCCGCGTCCTGCCCAGCGGCTTCAGCTGCGCTATCCGCTTCAGGTATTTGTCGATCAAGTCATCTAAAGCAACCTCGCTTTCGCGAGGCTCATCCCGTAGCCGGCCCTCGGTCCTTGCAATCCACCGCTCCGCTTCGGAGTGCTTCTCGAAGGTGGATGATTTGCGTGACACCAGCCGAGTGCCCTCAAAGATTCGCACCTCGGCCTTGTATACTATCTGACCCGTTTTGCGTGTCCTTTGCGTGATCGTGCCCATAAAACCACTGCGCCAAAGCCCTTTTTAACTGCGCCTTGGCGCACTTGGGGTACAAAAAACGCCACTTTACACGCCTTTTCACAAGATTACATCCAGCAAGAATGCAGCAATCACGCGGTTTTCCTAGTCACAGGCTCTGCGCGGCGCCCATGCTCGACTGGACGGATACACTCATAAGCCGTGGCCTGTAGAGTCTTGGCGCAGCTTTAGGCGCAGTGGGTCTATGCTTCCCTCAGGCGCAACTTGTCGACATACGTTGCCAGATCGTCGACATGGACGAGCCAGGGCGCTTTTGTTGATGACCTGAGCTGGACAGCCTTTACGCCCAATTCGCCCTTTGAAACGGCTCTGCGGGCCTCTGCCGGTGACAATCCGAAGTATTCTTGGCAGATGTCATCCAGCGCGAGAAGGGCTTTCTCATGCCTGGCAAACAGCATCAGCGCTGTCTTCATGAGTCGTCTCCTTGTTTTGGCATCCAGCGATCCCCTTTTGCTGAGTCAATTGAATTGTGCAGGACTCGCATGATGGCAAAACTTGCGCAGTCACCCGACTCCATCCACTGCCGCCCCTGCTTTATGGAGTCAGTAAGATTTTTGTCGCACGGCTCAGTGAAAATCTTGCCGCCATATTCATCGAATGCAACGGCTAGATAAGCATCCTGTTTATACTTTGCGGTCATTTCTCCTCCGCAATATAGTCTGCACACTCATTCCGAAAATCCGCTATGGCAATAGGGGCATCGTCCCCTAGCCATGCCTTTGCCCCAGCCACCA
>JBPCSW010000352.1:0-5137 GCA_051006675.1 Fluviibacter sp. | reverse complement strand
CCATTCAGCTGCATCACTTCGTGAAATAGCTTTTGCGTGCCGCCTAATTTCGGTCCGATGCCAACGCGTAGGTGGGCAATATCATCAAGTGATTGAGGCGGGTGAGCCAGATCTTTTCGGAAAAAAACCCAAAGCGGCTCATGTGCAACGCTGCCTAGAGAATAGAACTTCTTGGCCTCTTGAGGATCTAGAGAGCCTGCCTGTATAAAAGCAATCTTTACATTTTGTTCGTTTTTAGCCAGTAACTCGGCGTTTTCTAAAGATCCAGCTGCTTCAACAATTTTTAATTCAACGCCGTTTTCTTTGAAATACCGAGCAAGATTCTCGGCTGTTTTCCAGTAAGCACCATTACGGTCCCCAGCTGCAATCGATAAGGCCCGTGGTGGGAAAGGGTTCAGGTAGTAAACAAGCCCGCCCATCAAAAAGACCAATACAACAATCAGCCAGCGCTGCTCGATTAAAAGCTCTTTTATGGCAAGCAGCTCTTCTTTAAAGATTAACTTCAGATACGAAAAGCTGTTCATTTACGTCTCATAAAAAGAAAAAAGGCCACCTGCAAGCAGATGGCCAAATTTAGGTCGGTTTAAGCTGCAAACCACTCGGCGAGTCGTTTTTTCTCTTTTTGGAAACCTGGTTGAGCAAAGATAAAGTGACCACCAACAAAGATGTCTTGTTCGAATGAGGCGAATTGCTGAGGTACGGTAGAACCGTATTCAACTATAGAAGCCGATGGCATCACCAGTACATCGCTATCGCCCACCATGTTATAGAAGTGAATATTTTTTACGTTGCACTTGAAGTGGAAGCCTTGACCATCTTCGCCTTGAGTTTTTTCGAATGCTTCTTCAAGAAGATCCATAAATGCAGAGAATGGTACCCAGCGATCATCGGTAGTGAGTTGAATCATTTCAGTGAGCGTTGTCTGTCCTTCGGAGGCAAACTGATCCCATGACCATTCCAGGAGCGATTTACTGATGCCTTGCATGAGATAGGCATCAAGCGTAAACAAAGAGATGCCCGAGTCATGCATGGTCTTGCGGAACGGTTTCATCTGCTTGTAAAAGTTGAGGAATGTCTTTGCAATACCCAGATCACGTGCGCCCAAAATTGGTGAGCCGTAGAATGCAACCTTGTTGAACTTCTTGGCGAAGTTTTTATCCAGTTGAGTATTCTTGTTGATCATATGTGCTGCCAACATGCCGCCAATACAGATGCCGAAGATATTCAGGCTATCTGTCTTGTATTCTTTGAGGAGCGGCAACACGGCCTTGTCTCGCAGCGTGTCACAGATGTCATCTACGCTCCAACCGCTTAGTGTAAACAGAGTGTCCTTGCCCCAGTCCATGAGATAGACATCGAAACCCTCATGGTTGAAATACTCCACAAAACTATCTCGATTCGAAATGCAACCATAGGCGCGCGTCATGATCGAGTAATTCAGAATGATCGGCTTTTCCTGGCGCTTCTTCGCTTTAGTAGGAAACTTCCATATGTTGATATGGTCATCCTGATAGTAAGGGATGGCATGTGCGGCTTCGTAATAGCGTGAATCAAGCATTGTTAACTCCTTTTGTTATGCCTAACATGCTACCCGCCTTTCATGCACCCAAAATTCAAATCTGGGCTAACCTTGATCTGCGTCAATAAATTAACGAGCGAAGCTGCCAAGGTTTTCTAGCCATAATTGAGTCGCGATGGGTTGCCTCTAAGGTGTTTTGAACTTAATGGCTTTTTGCGCTCGTTGGGTATGTGGCCCCATGACGACTTTTGACACAAATTTGACCCACAACTTACTGATTTAGGCTGGTCTCGAATGCTGTCGTTCTGTAAATGCCTATTCAATGGGGTGAAAGCACTGTGGCTGCTTAAATAGGCGTTAGTGTCCCAGGCTTTTTGAACGCCATTGGTCAAATTGACGCTGATTGTGCGCACTGACCGATTCTACGGTGTCTGGCGGTAGTTGTTTGAGGCATTCAGCGAGCGCCTCAGGGTCGGGCTTCTCACGTTTAGGAGCGTCGGCCTGGGTTTTTGCCGATTTGCCATCCCAGGCAAAGCGATTGCGATAGACCGGCGGGTCTGGTAGGCAATCGTCCTGATAGGTTGGCGGACCACCAGCAGCAAATGGTTGAAACGAAATGGTTTGCTCAAAGATCAGCGGCTTGCCAGTAGGTGTTGGCGGTAGGGGCGGCATTTTTGCGATGGCTTCACGGGCCAGTTTTTCGGCAGTTTCGGAGGTTGTCCAGAGGGTTTGAACGCTGACGATGCTGCCATCGGGTGCAATTTCGATACGGAATCTCACAACACCCTGATCAGGACCTTCAATGGCTGTTCCCATCATGCTGCGAACCTGTTGGCCCCAGTTGTAGCGATAGCGTTTGCTGTTTTTAAGTTGATAAGTGCCGGAGATGGCCCACTCCTCGGCGCTGGGGGCCGGGGGGGCTTCCATACGGGCCGGTCGTCGTTCTGTCTCGGTTCTCGCTGAAGGCAAATCTGGAACAATGGGCTCGAGTGGCGGTGGTGCGGGCAAGAGCCGGTCTGCATGCTTTTGTGGCTTTGGTTTTAGAGCTACCGGTGACGGCGGAGGCAACTCGAGATAAACCACCTGTGCTTTGGACTGTTCTGGTTCATTCTTTTTGGAGCGAGCCTGATCCTCTAGCCCGACATAACCGACGATGCCAGCGTGTACGGCCACCGAAACCAGGAGTGCCCAAAGGTATTTGTGTCGAAGAATGTGCATTAGGGGTCTAAAGCACACCTGCAGTTAATCTGCTGGTGTGTTGGTACTTAGAGCGAACCATGCACCTCTCCGTTTACCGCAACGGCAAGGCGAGCCGGCTTCAGAGATTTTTAAGCAGGTACCAGGTACGAACGGAGCGACTTCAGCGCCTTCGCTTCAATCTGGCGGACGCGCTCGGCAGAAACGCCATACTCATCGGCCAGTTCCTGCAGGGTCGCGCCGCTGTCGTCGGCCAGCCAACGGGCTTGAACGATGTGACGGCTGCGATCATCCAGCTGGGCCAGCGCGTTCTGTAGGCCTTCCGATTGCAGACGATCCTGATCGCGACCTTCCAGAACCGCAGTGGGTTCCAAGGTGTCATCGGCCAGATAGTCGATCGGAGCGAATTGATCTTCGTCGCTGACATCCGGACCCGGATCGAGAGCAACATCCCTCCCGGTGAGACGCATGTTCATCTCGCGCACATCCGCTTCCGATACGTTGAGCTGCGTTGCAATGCTTTCCGTTGTGGCCTGATCTAGGTGGCTGTTGTTACCCTTCATGCTGCGCAGATTGAAGAACAGTTTGCGCTGAGCTTTCGTGGTGGCCACTTTAACGAGACGCCAGTTTTTAAGGACGTACTCGTGGATTTCAGCCTTGATCCAGTGCATGGCAAAAGACACCAGACGCACACCGCGTTCCGGGTCATAGCGTTTAACGGCCTTCATCAGACCGATGTTGCCTTCTTGGATCAGGTCGGCATGCGGCAGACCATAGCCCAAGTACTGACGGGCAGTAGAGACCACCAGGCGCAGGTGCGACACGATCAGCTGACGGGCAGCGTCCAAGTCATCCTCGTCGCGCAGGCGGCGAGCAAGGCTCTGCTCTTCCTGTTCGGTGAGCATAGGATATTGCTGAACGGCACGGATGTAGGCGTCCAGGTTGCCAACCGGCGATGGCATCGCGGTCAAAGCATTCATTTTGGGGTTTGCAATAGTCATTGCAGTCGTAGTCATGGATTTCCTCTCGTTATTATCGTTGTTTTGGCACTCAAAGCAATAGAGTGCTAAAACCGCGAAAAGTTCCCGGAAATCCGAATTATTTTTAGGGGACGACGATCAGAAAGCCAAATGTCAGAAAAAGCACTAATAAAACAGTGCCTTGCATTAGGTTGGTGCGTTCGGTTGCCAGGGCGATATTCGCGACCCATAGCGTGGCTAGCAACATCACCATCTCGTTATTAGGCAAGCCGAGAATGAGTTGATGCCCCATCAGGGTTGCAGCCAGCAGAATAGCGGGCACGCTAAGCGACAAGGTGGCGAGGCCGCTCCCCAGGGCAATATTCACGGAACGCTGCAGGCGGTTATGCAAGGCCGCGTTAACGGAAGCGAGGCATTCCGGTGCCAGAATCAGGAGCGCGACAAATAGGCCGCCCAGCGCTTCGGGCAGATTTTTTGCTTCTAGTTGGTCATCAATCAGTACGGCCAGCTCTTCGGCCAGAAAAACAACCAGAAACAAATTGCCGACCAGCCAGGCGATGCTGGTCCAGAGCTCGTTGCGGGTGTAAACGCGTTTGTGTTTGCGTTCCGCGCTTCCGGCATCGAACGTTAGCGGTTCAGGAGCGGATCGATCCTTGAACATCTGGCGATGCCGACGAGTCTGGATAAACAAAAAGATGGCATAGAGCACGATCGATACGATGGCGATAAAAACTTCCTGTGCCAGCGCCAATGTAGGTCCGATGGTCGAGGCCGTGAAGTTGGGCAGGATCAGGGCAAGAATCGCCAGGGGAACGATCAACCCCAGGTAGGTGAGCGCGCCTTCGGTGTTAACGGTTTGTTGTCGGTGCACAAACGCACCAATAAACATGGCCAGCCCCAACATCAGGCCAACGGTAATCATGACGGTTGCGGCAATCGTGTCGCGCACAAAGGTGGGGTTGTTTTCGTTGTGACCGAGCACGGTGATCATGATGGCCACTTCGATGATGGTCGCCGACATGGTCAGGATCAGCGTGCCGTAGGGCTCGCCCAGCATTTCTGCCAGTTCGTCCGCGTGATGAGTGACACGGAAAATGGCAGAGAGGGTGATCAGAAATAGTATGCTGGCAATCCAGCCACGGGCAGACCATTCAGAGAGAATGGCGGGTGTGCTGATGATTGTTGCGGCGGTGATCAGGCAGAGAAAAAACGGCCACTCGCGTTTGAGGGTATTTATCATCGTCAGGGGAAACTAGCCGAGCAGGGCTTCGGCAAAGGCGCGTGCACTAAAAGGCTGCAGGTCTTCGACTTGTTCGCCAACGCCAATATAACGAACCGGCTTTGGACATTGCTTGGCAATAGCCGCAATGACGCCGCCTTTGGCGGAACCATCCAGCTTGGTGATCACTAATCCGGTAACACCAATGGCCTTGTCGAAGGC
>JBPCSW010000351.1:0-3879 GCA_051006675.1 Fluviibacter sp. | reverse complement strand
AGTACACACCAAAGAACTGGCATGGCCCAGGGCTTTGGCAAGGCATCGCCGGACTCTTTATCGTCGGATTCCTCAACGGATCAATCACCTCTGGCAGCGGCTTATTTCTGACGATCTGGCTGATACGTCACTTCGGCATGGATTACAAACGAGCCATTGCCTACACCCTGGTACTCTGCGGCTTTGTCTGGAATGGTACCGGCGCAGTGGTACTCGGCTTGGCCGGTGACATTGCATGGGATTGGTTACCCGCCCTGATTATCGGTTCAATCATTGGCGGCTACCTAGGCAGCCATATGGCCATTCGCCAAGGCAACAGGCTCGTAAAACGGGCATTTGAAACCACCACCATACTTATAGGCCTGAAGCTACTTTTCCTATAGTTGCGCAGGAAGCAAGGCCTATAATAAACACGTTATCCCTATGAATATTGAGGCTCAGCCATGAATCTGGAAAAAGTCGTTTTTGGTTTTTTTATCCTACTGGCCGCAACACTGAACTTCGGTTTCTTTATAGGGGATATCGCCCGCCCAGAGCTGCATCATGTCTATGAGCTCTTTGCGGCAATTGTCGTCAACCTGATTGCCACCACGCTCAAATTTGGTGACCGTACCCAGATTGGCGCCATTCACCTTGCCACCAGTCTCGTGGCCGATCTGCAACTCATCGCCGCTGCCATTACCTGGGGCGTAGCTGTGCATGTCATGCAGGTGGGCATGACACCGGAAATCACCGCCAGTGTTGTGTCTCTGTCGGGCGGCGCCCTATTTGCCAATGTGGTATCCGTTATTCTGCTGATCGCAGAAACCCTGATGATGCGTCGCTAACGCAGCAACACGCAACATCAAGAAGACAACCATGAGCATCGTTAACGATAGCGTGCTGTTTCTCATCCTCCGCCGAATGCGGACGCCGCTGATCGTAATGATTCTGATCTATGCCATCTCGATCTTCGGTCTCGTACTCATTCCAGGCGTTGATGCGACTGGCCAGCCCACGGCGGCAATGTCGTTTTTTGATGCATTCTATTTCATCAGCTATACAGCAACCACCATCGGATTCGGCGAGATCCCTAATGCGTTTTCCTATGGGCAGCGCTTCTGGGTAACGGTTTGTATCTACCTCACTGTGATCGGCTGGACTTATGCCATTCTGAATATTCTCAGTCTGCTTAAAGATGACGGCTTGCAACGTGCCCTCGCCCGAAACCGCTTTCACCGCCGGGTAAAAACCCTGACAGAACCTTTTTGCATCATCTGTGGTTTGGGCGAAACCGGCTCCATCATTTCAAAAACCCTTGACCAGGTTCAAATGCGCTTTGTGGTACTGGATATCCGCCCTGAGCCGCTACAAGAGCTGGAATTGGGCGATTACCAGGCCGATGTGCCAGCACTCAACGGCGATGCACAAGTACCCGATACCCTATTGCTGGCTGGGTTAAAACACCCACGCTGCAAAGCCGTACTGGCCGTCACCAATAATGATGAGGCCAATGAGGCCATCGCCATGAATGTGCGTTTACTGAACCCAGGCATCCCCATCATTGCGCGTGCCGAACATGCTGCCACAGCGGCCAATCTCAATTCCTTCGGCACCAATTTTGTCGTTGATCCCTACGCACTTTATGCGCGTCGTTTGGCATTAGCCATGCGCAGCCCAGCAGGCTACCAACTGGTGGAATGCCTAACACGCGTTCCCGGCACAGAAATTCCCGAACCTCATCAGCCACCCATGGGCCCGTGGATTATCTGTGGCTATGGCCATTTTGGCAGAGCCATTGTTCAGCATTTAGACAGCCTGGGACTACACGACAATATCCACATCATCGACCCGAGGCCAACCAACCCCGACGATCACCTGAGTATCGTCAGTGCCGGCACTGATGCCAACCCGCTCATCGATGCCGGTATCAAAGATGCCGTAGGCCTGGTTGCCGGTTCTGATAACGACATCAACAATCTCTCTATCGCTATTACGGCACGTGAACTGAACCCGGATCTGTTTATCGTCATGCGTCAGAGCAGCTCCGGTAACTCTGCCCTCTTTGAAGCATTTGATGCCAACCTCACCATGGTTACCACACAAACCGTGGCACATGCCTGTCTGAGCTATCTCACCACGCCGATGCTGTCGCGCTTTATTCGTGAAGTAGAAAAACAGTCTTCAGCGTGGGCATCTGAATTTCTGGAATCGCTTTTGCCCGTATGTGCAGGTCGCGTACCGTATGTCTGGACCACCCGCATCAACCGCGTTAAAACCTCTGCACTGAATCAGGCGCTTCAGCAGCCAAATCAGACAATCACTTTATCCGTACTGATGATCTCGAACAAAAATCGTGATCGGTCATTAATGCTACTACCCCTTATGCTGGAGCGCGCAGGACAGATCATCCTGAAACCGGCAGCAGATCTGCCGCTACACAGTGGCGACAAAATTATCTGGGCCGGCACACGAGAGGCCTGGGGTGAGCAGAGGCTAACCAGCAACTATGCCAACGCCCTGCAGTATGTTTTAACCGGAAAATCAGGATCCGGTAGCTGGCTCGGCCGGCTTCTAAATTCATGAAGCAGACTCTCCTAATTATCACGCTTTCGCTCAGCCTATTGAGCGGCTGCGCCTCCTACAGTGGTGCTGGACTCAAACCGGGGATTGCTACCGTAGCTGATGTCGAATCCACCATGGGCACTCCCGCCATGAGCTGGAAGAACCCGCAAGGCCAGGTAGTACAGCTTTCTTACCCACGGGGCCCGGCTGGTTGGGTCAGCTTTATGGTGTATTTCGACAACAACGGCAAAATGACCCGTAAAGAACAAGTACTCGACCTCAAACATTTCACCGAAATACAGGTAGGCCAAACACAGGAACAGGTATTGCGCATCCTAGGCCCCTATCGTGACACGTACCGCTTCCCACAAAAAAATGCGCTGGATTGGAACTGGGGCTGGTGTGACTCCAGTTTGCTACGGATGGCCTTTACCGTCACCTTCGATCAAGACACCCTGCTCGTTACAACCACGTCGATCTGGCCAGACCCGTTTTACCAGCGCGGCGGCATGTACTCCACGTACTGCGAGCCATGGACAGGTGATGGGTCATTTGAAAATCCTTAGACCTACCGATTAACAGTCCGCTGCTCCCTGAAGGGTATATCAGAGACTCACCAGAAAAAAGCCCCTGTCAGCTTCCGCTCACAGGGGCTTTTTTGAATCTGTTGGTGGGCGGTACTGGGATCGAACCAGTGACCTCTTCCGTGTGAAGGAAGCCTTCTACCGCTGAATATAACCGCCCAACGAAGCGCGGATTCTAGACAATTAGTTGTTACGGGTCAATGCCGCACTGGGGCAGGCCCTGTTGAACCGGTAGAATAACGCTTTTACACGTTTACCGGATTCACTCATGGTTCGCACACGCTTTGCCCCATCCCCTACTGGATTCCTGCACATTGGTGGCGCTCGTACCGCCCTATTCTCCTGGGCCTTTGCCCGCCATCACAAGGGGCAATTCGTGCTGCGTATCGAAGATACGGATCTGGCACGTTCAACACCTGAAGCTGTTCAGGCCATTCTGGACGGCATGAACTGGCTGGGTCTGGCACATGACGAAGGCCCGTTCTACCAGACACAGCGTATGGATCGCTACAAAGCGGTGATTCAACAAATGTTGGAAGCAGGTACGGCTTACCCTTGCTACACCACTACAGCGGAGCTAGAAGCGCTGCGTGCAGAACAAACAGCACGTGGTGATAAGCCACGTTACGATGGCCGTTGGCGTTCGGAGATTGGCAAAGAGCTGCCTGCGGTACCCGTTGGTGCAAATCCTGTTATCCGCTTCCGTAATCCGGTGGAGGGTGTTGTGGCCTGGGATGACCTGGTTAAAGGC
>JBPCSW010000350.1:0-4694 GCA_051006675.1 Fluviibacter sp. | reverse complement strand
GGCTTGCAACCTTCCAGAAATAGTAGAGGTGCTTCAAATTGATTGGCTGCTTAGACATATCGGTTTTTTCGTATTGTTTGTACGAAAAATACAGATTTTTTTTGCTTTTGAAAAGCTTATATTGATAACAAGAGCGCAGTAGCTTTTAGATACACCCTCCCACCCCAAGCAGCACTGCAAACTGCGCTCGAGTCTCCCTCCTCGGAACACCCTCTTCAAACGTGTTCCCTTACTGCCCGTTAAGGGCAGTTCTTTTCACTAGTGGGTGATCTGTGACAAAGCATGCTGAAAATGTAAACTATGATCCTCAATCTCACTCTAAAATTCAGCTGTGCAAGCGCTTAATGCATAAATTTCTCGCTGTAATCGCGCTTTACTTCATAACAACGACCGCTTTTAGTGCCGAGCCTGTATATATAGGCTTTGATGGTAGCTATGGTCAGAAAACGGATACTTCTGCTAAATCAATCGAGCTAGGTGCACGTATCGCGATTGATGAGATTAACGCCAAAGGTGGCGTGCTTAATGGTCGACCGCTGGCGTTAATGACTAAAGATAATCAGGGACTGACGATGCGCGGTCGCGACAACTACGTTGCCTTAGCTGGCCAAAAAGATATGGTTGCTATACTCGGTGGCAAACATAGTCCGGTCATTATCGAAACGATTGCCGATGCGCAACAAATGAAGGTGCCTTACATTAGCGTCTGGGGTTCCGCCAATCAAATCACCGATAACGTGGCTAGTGATAGCTACATGTTCCGCTTATCACTTAAAGACGAATGGGGTGTTACTGCATTGCTCGAGCAGGCGATCAAAGTCAGCCCCAATAACCGCAAAGTCTGCGTGCTACTCCCCAATACACTTTGGGGACGCTCTGGAGAGCGCGTTTTAAGAGATAAGGCACCTGCCCTACGCGCCACCTTAGCCTCTGTGAACTGGTACAACTGGGGCGACAAGGATTTCAATCGACAACTGAATGCGTGCAGTACCCAAGATGCTGCCGTAATTCTGATGATCGCGAATGAAGCGGAAGGCGCTTTAATTATCAACCAACTGGCTGCGCGCCCAAAGAACGAGCGCTAACCTGTTGTTGCCCACTGGGGAATAACAGGAGGATCATTTTCAGAGATGACCGGTGAGTCTTTGAACCTGATTGATTTACGCGTCATCCAGACTTTCAGCTTCGTAAATAATCCACGACCTAACGTTCAGGCACTGGCTAAAAAATCCATGGTGGCACAAGGCGTGAGTAAAGTGGAGGCTATTACCAGCCCGGTGGGTATCGCTCAAGCCTACGATACCGTTTATCTGATTGCCAGCGCAGTTAATACCGCGCAAACAACCCAAGGCACCGCTATCCGCAATGCGCTTGAGAAGCTACCTGCCTATGATGGCGCAATAAAACGCTATGCCCCAGCATTCACACGCATTAACCATGATGCATTGGATAGTCGTCAAGTCATCTTCGTCCGGATAAAACCAGATGGCAGCATTGTGCCGATTCACTAGGTGCCGGTTATGACTGAATCGCTTCGCACTCAGATTCAAAATGGCTTCAGCCGGGTCGTCATCCGCTACGCCATATTAAGTGCCAGTCTCCTGGTAACTATTATCAGCATCTTTGTTCTCTACATCACCCAAAAGAACTTGTTAGCACAAAGCGACCTAGTTCGAACCCAGTTAAAGTCTGAAATATCTGCAACGTTAATGCAGGCAGACAATCTCATAGACTCACCGATTCTATGGACAGGTTTGATGGACAGCTTCAGTCAGGAAACGGTACTGGAACCTCTGTTTAAACAGCTTAATCGTGAGAATGGTATACGTTTCATACTTCTTGATTACAAGGGTCGAGTCTCTATCGATGCAACGGGAGTTGACACAGAATCCCTGGACATTGTTCGCGCATCCATACCAACAATAAGCCCTGATGGCATCTCTGTTCAACTGAGAAAACCGGATAACTCACAAGATCTACTATTAACACTTATGCCTGTGATGTCACCCCTTAGTGATGCGCCGATTGGATATTTAATGACACAGTTTTCTGTAACTGCGTCGCTGAAGAAACTGAGTGATCGTTTACCTCTTGAGTTCTCATTTAATCTCGAACCTAAATTCAACAATGCCGAGTGGTTGACGCTGAACGAACAATACCGAGACACTATTGATGGCAATGGCTACAACCTTAGTTACGACACTCGCTATTCGACAAGCTTGCTACCGGAGCTTTATGCCCTTGGTGGCTTAATAACGCTCATCGTGCTCTCTGGACTATTCCTTTTCAGGAAGGCAACGCTATGGTTGGCTGAATTTTCGGCACAACTAACAAGACAGCTCGATCAACTTGTGAATTACGCGAGAGATATTTTCGCAGGGAAACCTTTAGGTATTGAACTAGTAAACGGACGGAATGAAGATGCATCCAGAATTGATGCAAGCAGTGACGAAGTCCGCACTGTAGTGAGAACCCTAGAATCTTTGCTCGAAGACCAAGCCATATCACAAGAAAAACTACGCAAACTTGCCTATGAAGATACGTTAACAGGCTTTCCAATTTACCAGCGCTTTCTGAAAAGTCTAAGCTTGCGGCTTAACACCCAAGACAAACCAAGAACTCCATTGATGCTGATCTGCATTGACATTAATAAACTTAAACACGTCAATGATATTTATGGCTATGAGGTGGGCAATAGCGTCATTAAGGAAACCTCCCAGATACTCAGCGCCTCTTTGCCGAACCCACACCTCCTAACACGACGATCGAGTGATGAGTTCGTCGCATGGGTTGAGATGGATGACCAGGCCCTTGATGAATTCACTGCACGGGTATCGCACCTAAAAATCAATTATCAAAACATCCAGATTCCCATAACACTGACGATGGGCGCAGCACGCTATCCGGAAGATGCCACAAATCAGACCGACCTGATCTTTTGCGCCGAGTATGCCCACAACGAGGCAAAACGACGCGCCCGTCGCTCCTTCGTGATTTTCGATCATCAACTGGGCGAAAAGTTGGTGCGCAACAAGCAAATTGAGGTAAAGATTGCCTCTGCACTTCGCCACTGTGAGATCAAACCTTTTTACCAACCTGAAATTAATATGCTCACCGGCGAAATTTCGGGTTTTGAAGCCCTGGCACGCTGGCATGATTCGGAACTTGGTTGGATCACACCGAATGAATTTCTACCCATCGTTGAACATTTACGATTGTCTAGCGACTTAACCCAGTGCCTTCTTGGCAGTATTCTTCAAGACATTACAAAAATTCGCCAACGCTTCCCACGTGCCAAAATTGCTTTTAATGCGTCGCCCGCAGATTTTCACGGCAACCAACTAATCGAGACGATTGAATCCTATGCCTCTCGTCAGCCTGATGGCCTTGCTGGTTTTGAGCTGGAACTGACAGAGCAGAATATCGTCGATCTTGACATCGACATGATGGAAAAACTTAACCAAGTGATTAAATCAGGGATGCGTGTAGCAATTGATGATTTCGGTACACGTTATTCTTCTTTATCCCGCCTGGCTGACTTACCACTACACCGTCTGAAGATTGATGCCTCGTTTGTCTCAAATATCGGGAATAAAAGAGGTAAAGAAATCATTCGGTTGATTATCAGCCTGGCCAGAACTATGGAGTTAGATCTAACGGCTGAAGGCGTTGAATCCATCAAACAGCGCGACCTACTCATTGAACTAGGCTGTTCACATGGGCAAGGATGGCTGTACCATAAAGCTGTTTCGTTAGTGGAAGTACTAGAACTTCCTCAAATCATTGACCCTGTGGAGTCAGCCATATGAATTTGCGGCTAATCGCGCTAGGGCTACTGCTGCTCCCGAATTTTGCGCGCGCAGTCTGCTATGGCGATCAGGCAAGAGCTGCTGAGCCAATCATCTTCACACCGGTTCCTCAATTTCCGCCTTCCACCCTATTTGCACGCTGGAGCCCACTGCTAGAAAACGTGGGCAATACAACTGGACAATGTTTTGAACTAGTCATCAAAACATCAATCCCGGAGTTTGAGCACTATTTATTAACTGGTACGCCAAGCCTGGCATACGTTAATCCCTACCATGCGGTTATGGCTTATAAAGCAAAAGCCTATCAACCGTTACTCGCGGATGGTTCGATGTTATTAACGGGCATTCTTGTTGCCAAAAAGGATGGAGATATCCGTCAGTTAGCCGATTTACAGGGTAAACGCGTTGATTTTCCAGCGCCCAATGCATTTGCCGCCTCATTACTCATTAGATCTCATCTGGAGCAACAGAAAATCGATGTTCGCACTAGCTATGTCAAAACACATAGCAACGTCTATCGAGGCGTAATACTTGATGAAGCTGCTGCGGGTGGTGGTGTTAACAAAACGCTAGAAGCGGAGCCCCAAGAGATTAGACAGAAATTACGGGTTATTTATGAAACACCTGGTTACCGATCACACCCAATCATTATCAGTTCAAAAATATCGCGTTCGGTACGCGACAAGCTTCTTCACGCTTTTATTAATCTAGAAAAATCCGATCCGGGTCGGGCTTTATTGCTAGGTGTTCAACTTAATGAACCTATGGCTGTGACTTATCAAAAGGATTACAAACCCCTTGAGAAGTTGAATCTTGATAAATTGGTTGTGCCGGATGAACGACCTTAATCTTTCATCGCAGAACGCTGAGAAGCGAATACGTCAT
>JBPCSW010000349.1:0-3266 GCA_051006675.1 Fluviibacter sp. | reverse complement strand
GCACAAGTTAAGCGGGATCCAAATTGCTGCAAGGTAATTCCTACCCCGGCTAATGTCTCCTTGTCGTCTTTGCTCAAGATATCGGATGGGCACGTATCCCAAACGAGTTTCTGATTCTTGTAAGACTCGAGTGAATCAGACGAAGTGCCTCCCCCGCACCCGCCGAGAATGGCCAGCAATCCAAGAAGGCCGATCAATCGTAATAAACTTGTATGCAGGCTCACGGTTTGTTCTCACATCGCGTTAATACCCGATGATCTTGCGTGCATTAATGGCTATCTGGGCTAACCAATTAGCCTGCCCACTGAAATCAATAAAATCAATCAGAGACGATTGCAGAACATACGATACATCGGTGGACGGGTCGTGATATGCATCCGTCACATAGCCCCCAGTGGCGCCGCTGTGTCCCCATCCGAGGTCGTAACCGACGCCAGATCTATGAACCAAGCCAAGTCCATAGCTGGTGGCTGGAGGGGTAAAAGTGCGCATACGCGTTATCTGATCGCTTGAAACGCTGGTCTGGGCTTTGAGCAATCTGCGAATCCAGCGCACTAGATTGTCCGGTGTAGTGACGAGGTTTCCTGAGCCCTGGTCGTAAGAGTAGTTGTAGTTAGTTTCAACTGTTTCGCCAGTGCTTCGGAGAGAATAGCCGGTGATATAAGGCGCTGGAAGTGTTTGCTGGTTTCCGTCGATGATGAAGCTGGTTTGATCTAGCTGATTAGGCAACAGAAACTCTTGCGCCATGAAGTCATTGAGCGACTGGCCTGACACCACTTCGATGATCTTGCCGAGAATCGTGTAATGAGTATCCGAATAGTGATAAACCATCCCAGGAACGGCATCAAATACCTGGGTGCTGGCAAGTACACCGATTAGTTCGTCTTTTGTGAATGTGTGATTTTTGTTTTGATCTACTTTCCAATCGGTATAAATTTTGCCGGCGTAAGGCCGCTGGACAGATGTAGGCATTACCTGGTTGGCGAGGTCAAATACACCGGCCAGATGCTCCAGAAGGTGGTGTATCGTAATCTGTCTCTTGTAAGGAATCTCAAAGTTGCTGCCGGCAGGCAAATAAGGATTGCCTTTGTTGATGCCATCGCGGATTGGGTCAGTAATGTAATCTTCAATACCGAGTTGACCTCGCTGGTCCAGGAGCATGATACCGGCCGCAGTGAAGGTTTTGGTAACGCTGGCGCTGCGGAAATGTGCATTGGCGGTCGTATCAGGAATACGGCTGGCAAAATAGGTGCCATTCGGACTGACCATGATCAATGTCAGTCCGCCAGCTTTTCCCGAATAGCGTGAATCCCATGACTGAGCGAGTAGAGTTTGGAGTTGGCTGTCGATAGGGGCCGAATTACTAGAACTGCCGCTGCCGCATCCCACAAGAATTGTGGAAGAAAGGCAGGAGAGTCCAATGCAGCTTAGGGCTTCCCTTCGGGATAAGAGATTTTTAGCCATGATTTTGGTGACTGGAAAGAATTGACTAGAAAAAACGAAATCTCAAGATGGGATTAGTTCGTAACTAGGAGCTTGCCATTCAGAACTTGAGCGCATTGAAGCGGTTCGCCAGCAACTGAGGGGCTGCATACGGACATATGACTGGTCGTGTAAATTTGAGCATTCGCATTAGGCATTGATAGTTGGGCGGCGATGACCAATAGAGAAACTGCGATTACGGTGAGAATAGACTTTGTATAAAGATCAGAATTCATGTGAATACCTCTGTAAGTTGTTGAAGATGTCTCCGGATAGACGGCTGTAAAGAATGTTGAGAGCGTCTAGATGTTAAATACAGTCCATCTTTCAGGCATGACATTTTGTCGGGCCTGTGATGCAGCGTATCGACTCACAGTGACACCCATCTTCGCGTCATCTGTCGCTGTAATCGTTGCAGTGGCATCAAATTGCCGAAGGACGAACGGCACGCCCTGTGACCAAATGGGGTCTTGCCCTCCCTCAAAAATGTGAAAGTGCAGGTGCGGTGCCTCTGAATTGCCTGAATTGCCTAGTTGTGCAATTGCCTGCCCTTGGCGAACGGTGTCACCAACTTGCAGGTTGCCAAAAGATCCTTTGATGCAATGGGCGTAAAACGCGTAGCGCCCACCACCAATGTCAATAACCAGGTTGTTTCCGCCAAGATTTTCTTCGGTGATTGGCCAAATCTGGTGGTTACCTTGCTGATCTTTAAACCCATCTATAACCCTTACAACGGTTCCGTCTGCGACTGAATAGACCGTTTGTCCGTAATTGCAGTAGGCATGATTATCCAGAGGGTTTTTACTGCCGTCATCCCTCAATAGACTTGTCATCCCGGCATTCAATTGCCCAGAGTCAAACGCAAACATCATGCCCGCGTATGGAACCCCGTCTGAGAACGCAAGATAGTTGAAGTGGTAGCTGTTCTCTCCCTGGTTATTGAACCAGAGGTTGTTTCCCTTCACAGGAGAGGGAATGACCAGAGGTACTTCTGTATAACGCGGAGAAAAGATGCCTCCATCAACAATCAGTGGTTCAGAAGACCCCGAACGGGTGAGCGTTAGCCTATGAAGCATACGCTCCGGTTGACTTGATCCATTCGCAATTTTCAACTGGATTGGGATGTAGCACGCATTCATCAGCCCGCTCTGTGGCAGATACGAAAGCGAACGCACCGGATCCTTATAGATAGTCGGCCAATCATCGACGCCGTTCACGAAAGAGGCAACCGTGTGTAGAGTGACTGCATCCAGGATCTCTATCTTGCTTAAAGAAAGCCCCTCACTCTCAAACATCCAGGTTTTAAGTAGATACCCTATACGCAAGGCATCTTCGCCTGGGTAAGGCGGTTGCAATTTGACCACTTCGATGGATCGCTGAGGCGTCGAACTGCTTCCGCCTCCGCATCCGGGCACGAGTAGCGGCGCGAGCATGCCAACAGAGATCAGCCTTAATGCGTCTCGTCGTGTGAGTTGAGTTTTCTGATTCCAAGGTTGCATAGCAATATCCAATGGTTCCGTGCAAATCGTCGCACCTGAATGATGGTCATAAAGAGATTTGTTTAGCAAAAAACGGCTGATTTTTTTCACTCTACGCCGGTTTTTTCTAGGTGCAGGTGGTAACACATTGACTGGCATCAACAAATCGTAAAATTATTTTTAGGCTATGCCATATGGATTCAGTTATCGATGGGTGGGCATACAAATCCTCAGGCAACAAAAAACCGCCTCATGGGCGGTTTGATGTTTGTTCCGGCTCCATCTAAAGGATGGTGGGTCGTGAGT
>JBPCSW010000348.1:0-5110 GCA_051006675.1 Fluviibacter sp. | reverse complement strand
TTGTTAAGCTTATCGGTTGGGCAGGTAACTTGACTTCATCTGGTCCACAATTCAGTGGCGTTCTAACTGCTTAAGGAGATATAAAATGGCATATTCAGTAACCCCTATCTCTGGCGTGAACCTTACTTCTGCTACACAAACACAATTGGCATCTGACGGCTCTACTCTTATCCCAGCAATGGGTCCTTTGGGTAATGAAGTGTTCGGTTCTGATGGCTTACGCTACGTGTTTGCTAAAGCTGGTAACACATTCACTGCTGGTGAAACATCAGTAACAGTATCTCCAACTACATTCATTGCAACTTCAACAGGTGGCGCTTATATCGCTCCTGCTGTAGCACTTGCATCAGGTGAGTACGGTTGGTTCGGCAAGGCTTCAGTTTAATCTGAATAATCTCTCCCCTTCGGGGGAGGGTTTATAGGTAGTTTTCATTCCGAGAGTTACCTACAAACCCCAAACCACTTTGGAGATTTTCAATGCAATATCAAACAGATGTAAACAACCCAGATTCACGACTTAATGTGAAATTTTATCAACGTGCAATTAGCAACGAGTTCAAAAGTGCTTTAGAAGGCCGTCCTATCATGGAGATGGCAGACTTTGTGCTGATTGAAGTGCCAGGCGATAACTTAACTGTTATTGATACCTTTGCAGTTGATGAACATAAAAAACGCTTCCCTATTCAATGGGCAAGATACCAAAATGAAAAGACTGATGGCGATATTGAAGGTACGTTACTTCACGATTGGCCTGTCTTAAATGCTGCATCAGCAGCCGAGTTAAAACACTTCCGTTTTTATACTGTAGAGCAAATTGCACAGGCTTCTGACGCTCAATTAAATACATTGGGTATGGCAGCAGGTATGTCGCCACTTGCTTTACGTGACAAAGCAAAAGCTTACTTGGGAAGCGCAAAAGACACAGCATTGGTACAACAACAAGCTGATGAATTATCTAAACGAGATGAAATTATTGCTCGTATGGAAGCGCAAATTGCCGAGTTAGCACAACAAGCAAATAAACCCAAAGCTATGCCTAAAAAGGCAAAAGCAGAGGAAACAATCGAGGAATAGACAATGGCTTCAACGCTTCTCCAATTAGTTCAACAAGCGTCTGCAGAGATGGGTTTGGCAATACCTAATACGGTTGCTGGCAATACTGCAACTGACGTTACACAAATGTATTATTTGATTAATGCTGCTGGTAATGAATTAGCTCGTGAATATCCTTGGGAAGCGTTGAACGTTGAATATGATTGGTACTCACAATACACACAATCTAATGGTGCTATCATTGAAGGCACTTACACAATCACAGGCGTAGACCCTGCTACTGTAGCCTTTATTAATTCTAAAGGCGCTACAAACTTTCAAGTGCAAGGTGAAGGCGTTATCCAAAGCACTAACGTAGTATCAGCATTAGGTACTACAGTAACTATTAACAGCTCTGCTACAGGTGACGGTTCAGGCCAATATACCTTTGGTCAAGTAATGTATACTTTACCTGCAAGCTTTGACCGTATTACAGACCGTACACAATACGACAAATCTAAACGCTGGGAGATGCTAGGCCCTGAAACTCCTCAACAATGGCAATGGCTTAAGTCTAGTTATATTTCAACTGGTCCACGTATCCGTTGGCGCATTATGGGTCAATTGTTTCAAATCTGGCCACTAACATCTACAAACGAATATTTAAGCTTTGAGTATATCTCTGGTAATTGGGTACAATCAGCAACAGGCACAGGTCAAAACCAATTTTTAGCTGACACCGATACATGTATATTCCCTGACCGTTTAATCGTGTTGGGATTGAAAAAGAAATACTTTGAAGTAAAAGGCTTTGATACATCAGCCTTCCAACGTGATTATGATATGCAACTTAACATCGCTAAAGCTAACGATGCAGGTTCACCAACACTATCACTCGCACCAAGAACAGCCAACGTATTGATTGGTTGGGAGAACATTCCAGACGCTAACTACGGAGCTTAATTATGGCGCAAGCAAAAAGAGCTGTATCACAGCCAATATCATTGCCAGCTCCTGTAGGTGGTTGGAACGCAAGAGATTCACTAGCAGCAATGGCTCCAAGCGATGCAGTAACATTACAGAATTGGTATCCTGCAACTACAGAGTGTACGTTACGTAGTGGCTATACTCAATATGCAACAGGCATTTCAGGGCAAGTAGAAACGCTCATGGCATACTCTGGAGCGACCACAGACAAGTTATTTGCGATTGCTGGCACCAAAGTATACGATGTGACTTCTGGTGGTGCTGTAGGCGCTGCTGTGGTGTCAGGATTAACTAATGCTCGTTGGGGTTACTGTAACATTGCAACTTCTGGCGGTAACTTCCTGTCAATGGGTAATGGTGTAGATGCTCCTCGTACTTTTGATGGTTCTGCATGGGCAACTCCTACAATTACAGGCGTTACAGCGACTAAACTGCGTGACCCTATCCTTTATGCTCAACGTCAATTCTTTATTGAAAATAACAGCCTTAAAGTATGGTATTTAGGTGTTGATTCTATTGCTGGTGCAGCCGCAGCCGTAGATATTGCTCCATTTATGACTAAAGGTGGTTACATTGTATCTCACGGTACATGGACGATTGATGCTGGTAATGGTGTTAATGACCACTATGTAATTATGACCAACAAAGGTCAAGTTATCGTTTATCAAGGTATTGACCCTACAGTAGCCACAGATTGGTCAATGGTAGGTGTATGGGATATTGGCGCACCTATCGGTCACAAAGCTTTATACAAGTACGCTGGTGATATGCTTATTATCTCTCAAGATGGTGTAGTGCCATTATCAGGTGCTTTACAATCATCTCGTGTTCAGCCTCGTGTTGCTATTACAGATAAGATTCAGTTCGCTATTAGTGCTGCTGTAACAGATTACGGTACTAACTATGGCTGGCAAATTATGTATGTGCCGACTATTAACCAATTATGGTTAAATGTACCTGTGCAAGAAGGTCAAAATCAACAACAATTTGTGATGAACACTATTACAGGTTCATGGTGTAACTATACAGGCTGGAACGCTAACTGTATGGAGATGTTT
Source organism: Fluviibacter sp. (assembly GCA_051006675.1). Classification (GTDB taxonomy): domain Bacteria; phylum Pseudomonadota; class Gammaproteobacteria; order Burkholderiales; family Rhodocyclaceae; genus Fluviibacter. Next base: position 2,033 of record JBPCSW010000348.1, on the reverse strand, counting down.
AACGATGAGCCTTACTTCGGTGGTAACGGTTATGTAGCTCACGCTTATAACGGCACTTCAGATGCTGGCACAAACATCACAGCCTTTGGCTTACAAGCGTTCAATAACTTCAACGGTGCTGGTACTCTTAAACGATTCACTATGTCACGCCCTATCTTGCGTACAGATGGCTCACCAGCTATCTATGCAGGTATTAACGTAGACTTTAACGTAAATGATGTAGCTGCACCTTTAACCTTCTCACCTTCACCTTACGGTACTTGGGGCACTTCTTTATGGGATGCTTCTTCATGGGGTGGTGGCTTAAACGTATTGCAAAACTGGCAGGGCTTAAATGGTGTTGGTTATTATGGCGCACCTATCGTTAAAATTGCATCTCAAGGCTTACAAGTACGTTGGGTATCTACTGACATCGTAATCGAGGGTGGCGGTATCCTATGATTGTTACGGGTGAACATGTTGCTCGTTGGGTTATGCAAAAAGTGGGTGCTTTCACGGAAGGCATGACTGCTCTTGGATGGGAGGTAGATGGTGTTATTGTCGCTGGTACGGCATTTGAGAATTACAACGGTAACAATATGTTTGGTCATCAACGCATTGATTCACCGCCTACGAGAGAATATTGGTTTGCAGTAGCTAACTATATTTTTAATCAAGTTAAGGTTAAACGCTTTACCGCTACCGTTGAAGCTGACAACCATAAAGCAATAAGACTCAATCACAAGATTGGTTTTGTAATAGAAACAACTTTAAAAGATGCAGGTCGTAATGGCGATTTGCTTATTATGACTTTGTGGCCTCAAAACTGCAAAATGCTTAACTGGAGTAGATAAATGTTTAATAGTAAATTTGGTTTAGGTGTGTTAAAGCATCCTGGTTATAACGGCAAGTCATCTGCCCCTCCTGCTCCTGATTATACAGGTGCTGCTAATGCGACTGCTGCTGGGAACTTGGAAGCTGCACGTGCTACTGCTGCTGCTAACCGTACTAACCAAGTAACACCTTATGGTAACTTAACTTATACAGCTAATCCTGGTACTGACCCTTACGGCAATACTTTATATACTGCCACACAGACTTTAGCTCCAGAACAACAAGCTATTCTTGACCAACAAAATAAGTTAAATGCTGGACTAATGGGTACAGCTAATACTGGCTTGCAATATGCAAATCAAGTATTAAGTCAGCCTGGTGTTGATATGTCTAAATTGCCTTCAGTAGGCATAGACCCTGGCCAATCATATTCTGATGCTATTATGGCTCGTCTAGCACCTCAAATCTCACAAGAAAATCAATCATCTGATACTCGCTTGGCTAATCAAGGTATTGCTGCTGGCACAGAGGCTTATCAAAACGCTAAACGTCAATTAGCGATGAGTCAAAATGACCGTCAGTTGGCAGCCGTTACTGCTGGCATGAATACAGGTCTTAATGCTAATCAACAAGCGTTCCAACAACAAGCCTACAATCAAATGCAACCTATTAACGTTATTAATGCGTTACGTACAGGCTCTCAAGTTCAAAACCCTAGCTTTGCTTCTACACCTCAACAAGCTAACGTAGGCGGTGCTGATTTATTGGGAGCGCAACAAGCTGGTTACAATGCTCAATTAGCTGGTGTAAACGCTGAAAATGCTGCTAGTGGCAACTTTATGAGTGGTTTAATGGGTCTTGGTGGCGCTGCATTAAAATATTCAGATATTAACCTTAAAGAAAATATCAAAAAGGTTGGCGCATTGGATAATGGTCTTAATCTTTACTCATACAACTACAAAGATGGCTATGATTTACCAAAAGGCAAGCAAGTTGGTGTTATGGCTCAAGAAGTTGAAAAAGTTATTCCTGAAGCTGTTACTGAAATTGGTGGCTTCAAAGCTGTTAATTACGCATTGTTAGGGGTTTAAATATGGATATTATGCAATATCTTCCTACGCTTGGTAAAAATATAGACCAACCTTTACCTCAAGATGACACAATGATGCAACTTGAAATGCAACGCAGAATGAAGTTTGCTGACGCATTACGAAATCAAG
>JBPCSW010000347.1:0-3706 GCA_051006675.1 Fluviibacter sp. | reverse complement strand
GTTCATAAGTTGTTACACGCACAGAAATAAGCACATTGGGCGCTACTTCAAGGGCCGCGCTATTACGCTTGTCTTTCAAACTGGCCGGATTGAAGATTGTTTGCAGCACCTTAGGGTTGGCCAACAATCCCTGAGCCCCCTGCCCGTTAGCACTGATCCAGCCACTCTCTTCCACCTTCAAATTGAGCGCTTTTGCAACATCTTTGTAGCTATCGGATTGTTCGTAAACCATATTGCTGAAATTTTCAGATTCCTTGGCCACGACCTTCGGATCACTCAGCACCACATAAGACACCTTAACGCGCTCCGGTGTCTGGAACTGTTTCGGGTTCGACTCATAGAACTGGCGGACGGCTTCATCGGTAACACTAACCGACTTGAGGTAGTCACTCGCAGAGACCATCGCCACCGATACATCCCGTTCCTGTGTTTCGGCCGTAATAATCTGATTGAGCTGGGTCTTTGAAATCTGGGTCGTTGCCGCAACCCCATTCACCAGCATCTGCTGGGTCAGATCTCGACGCAGGTTTTGTTCAAAGCTTGTCGGGTTCATGCCCTGCGCACGCACAACCTGTTCGTATTTGGTCGGCGAAAATTTGCCGTTTTCCTGAAAGGCCGGAATCTGTGCGATCAATTCACGCAAAATGACATCATTGGCTACTAACCCCAAACGCTCAGACTCTACCAGCAGCAAGCGTTGTTCGATCAGCTCGTTTAAAACGCTCTGACGAAACTGTGCAGACTCGAATAATTTGGCATCGACCGCACCACCCTGACGGCTACGAATCTGATCGGCACGCTCACGCATTGCCACATCCAGCTGTTGCATGGTGATTTTGCTGCTGCCCACACGGGCCACTTCATCTGTCGAGGAAGCATCCTTGAAGTAGGAATCAATCCCCCAGAAAGCAAACGGCAGGGTAATCAGTGCCAGCAGTATCTGGACAAATTTGCGGTGTTTATTAACGAGATCAAACATGAAGCAGCCTAAGGTTAGGATTGAGTGCGGATTTTACGATGAGACATCAGCGGACGTATCAGACTAATGCCAAGAACAATCATCAAAACAGGATCAAAAAGATAGTCCCAGAGATTATCTGAACCAATGCCATGCAGGGCAAATATGGCCAGATCCAGGCCTAATAGCAACGTCAGACAAGGCGCGGACCGACTGCGCCAGACTACCCAAGCCGACAAACCAGCTAGGACAGCCCAGGGCTGATAGCCATACGCATAAGGGTCAAAAGGTCCCGAGCCCAAAGCCAGCACATAAAAGATCACCATACTCAGCCAGAGGATCAGACGTCGTTTCAGTGGCAGTTCTTCACGCACCCAGAAATGAAAACCATCGGGAAAGCCTAACCAAACAAAGAACATGATCCAGGTTGTCGGGCTCAGATCATTAACTAATCCGTAGACATAACGCCACAGAATAAGATCACCCCATGGAATGAACACTACGGCCGATAGCGCCAGAACGATAAGCCGGTTGCGCACATAAGGTAAGCGGATCGTGCTTAATAGAAATGTATCGGGCGTTTTCACTGTGGTACCACCGGCACGTTTGGGTTACCCGGGTTGTTTAACCAGGCCTGCGTAAACTGCGCATGCCTGATGCCTCTTCTTAACCAGGTATAAACCAGATGAATGGTGCCCGTTCTGTCCTGCATCAGTGCAGGATAGGAAAACTCATCCCGATCGTTAGGGCTCTGCTCGATAACACGCACGAGAGTCCAGGTGCTTCCCTGGTCGGTAGAACGCAATAACGATAATTGATTCCGGTTGCCGCCGATAGGGTTACACGTCATTAAAAGACTGTTGTCGCGCAAACCGATCATGGCCACAGCGGCGTTTGGATTAGGAATGGCACGCGCAGACCCGGCCCGCCAGGTTTGTCCCGCATCGTGCGTCTCACTCCACTGAACCTGGTTCTCCCCGGGGCCTGAATCACGCAATGCTGCAACGGCCTGCTGGCTGTTCAGTGCCACAACCGCTGGTTGTAGGGTGGCACGCGGCATCGACATCCGGTTTTTTGCCAGTACACGCCCTTCAGGATCGAGGCGTAACCACTCACCATGCTTACTCACAAACTCGTGATAGACCGGCAAGCCTAGACTGCCATCGCTTAACCAGACTCCGGGGTTACGCACCAGCGTACTCAGATTAAAAAACGGACTGGTCACAATCCGTTGGGCAGGTTGCCAATACTTTCCGCCATCTGTGGAAGTGCTTCGATTGATTGCGCTCCCGGCCCAGCCACCATAGGAAACGCTCACAAAAAACAGATGCAGGCGTCCGGGTTCTGTGACAAACAGGGGGTTACCGAGTTTCCGGATATTCCGGCCCAATTCGCCCTCAGCCTGCTGGCGCGTCATAATTTCACGGGCAGGTAGCCATGAGACATTGGCATACCAATCCGACTGATACAGCGACACATCAGCCGCGCCTTCCCGGCTGCCGCCAAACCAGGCAGCTACCAGATGGACGGGTTCCTTATCATCTTCGACTTTTAGAACTGGCAAGCGCGTACCCGGCAAAACCTCGGCCAGGGTTGCCGCATGAGCAGATGGGGTTGGCCGTGGCAAATCCGACCAAGTAAAACGCGCTGGCAAATCAGCAGCACGACCTGCAGCCAGAGCCGCTGCCGCTTTATCGGACTCGGCAAACTGTGGGCGCTCGGGCAACGTGGCGGTCAGAATGGCCGCCAAAAGGCCTACGGCAAAGACAATCGTCGGAAACCAGCGGTTAAGCATGGAATCCCCTGTTTCGTAGGATTAGACGGGTGATCATTGGGGCATTTTATCTCAAGGGCGGGTATCATTCAGTCTTTGCTGGCTGAATAACTTATATACATGGATATCCGATTCCAACGCGCTGTCGATAAATATGCAGGTGTGCCCCTGTGCGCCCTCTTTACAGCCTGGGATTGGTGCATCCGTAAACTAGGGCTACGCCGCAAACGTGCCGCTGAGCCCAAACGCATCCTGGTGATCCTACTCTCGGAAATGGGTAGCCTGGTATTGGCCGAACCGATGTTCCAGCGCATCAAAACTCGCTATCCCGGCGCTGAGCTACACGTCATGCTCTTTGCCAAGAATCGTGAAGTACTGGATCTTCTGAACGTTGTTCCCAAACAGAACGTCATCACCCTAAACGACGGCAATCTGAAGGAGTTTGCCTCAGACATGTGGGAAGCGCTACAAAAAATGCGCGCTCTGCGCTTTGATGTGGTGATCGACTGTGAACTGTTTGCCCGCGTCAGCAGTCTCATCGCTTATATGAGCGGCGCGCCGGTACTGGTTGGCTTTGAACCCCATACGCAGGAAGGGCTATATCGTGGCGGCTATCTCACTAATCCAGTGATGTACAACCCGTACCGCCATCTCAGCCACCAGCTCCTAACAATGGTCGATGCGATCGACTCAAGCGCCTACCCGGCAGGTAAAACCGTTCCTTCGGATGAAGTCATCGTCCCGCCGACCCTGGCATTTAATGATGGCGAAATCGCGGCAGAAGCCAGTAAGCTGGAATCCGATTTCCCCACGATAGCCGGCAAACCTCTGGTGCTGATTTACCCGAGCGGCGGGATTTTGCCCATTCGTGCCTGGCCGCTCGAAAGCTACTACCGTGTAGCCGATCACTTTCTGCAACAGGGCTACGCTGTCGGTGTTATTGGCCTCAAGGGCGACAAGGCCTTCGGCCAGGC
>JBPCSW010000346.1:0-7897 GCA_051006675.1 Fluviibacter sp. | reverse complement strand
GGCCAGCCGTTCATGTACCCACGCAATGATCTGGATTACACCGCAAACTTCATGCAAATGATGTTCGGTACCCCGTGCGAAGAGTACAAGCCAAATCCAGTGCTGGTTCGCGCTTTGGATATCATCTTCACGTTGCATGCTGATCACGAACAGAATGCATCGACTTCTACCGTTCGTCTGGCCGGTTCGTCGGGCGCTAACCCGTTTGCGACCATGGCTGCCGGTATTGCCTGTCTGTGGGGTCCAGCGCACGGCGGCGCCAACGAAGCTTGCTTGAACATGCTGGAAGAAATCGGAGACGTGTCACGCGTTCCTGAATTTATCGCCCGTGCCAAAGACAAAAACGACAGCTTCAAGCTGATGGGCTTTGGTCACCGTGTCTACAAGAACTTTGACCCACGCGCCAAGCTGATGCGTAAGGTTTGTTACGATGTGCTGACTGAACTGGGTCTGGAAAACGACCGTCTGTTCAAGCTGGCTATGGAGCTGGAAAAGATCGCTCTGGAAGATCCTTACTTCGTTGAGAAGAAGCTCTACCCGAACGTTGACTTCTACTCGGGTATCGTACAAAAGGCACTGGGCATCCCAACTGATATGTTCACCTGTATCTTCGCGCTGGCCCGTACGGTTGGCTGGATGACACAGTGGGAAGAAATGATTACCGATCCAGAATACAAGATTGGTCGTCCACGTCAGCTGTACACGGGCGCTGCCCGTCGTGATGTGACTTCGCTTGATAAGCGTGGTTAATTAGATCGTCTGATACAAAACTCCGGAAGGGGCGGCGATGCCGCCCTTTTCCACAATGAGAGGCGTGTGCATCTGCAGCAAACGTCTTTAACAGAATACAGTCGTTGAGTAGTCAACACACCAGGGGACGGGAACCGTAGGTTCCCAGAAACTATAAGATCAACCGAAAACGGTGACAAATATGATGAAGGAAAAATTCGGGAGCACCTACCTGTTCGGTGGCAATGCCCCGTTCGTGGAAGAACTGTACGAAGCCTGGCTGGAAGATGCCGCTTCCGTACCAGAATCCTGGAATCAGTATTTCTCGGATCTGGCGCGTCAGCCAGGTGCTGTTGCACGCGACGTTGCGCATGCACCTGTGATCGCTGCATTTGAGGCATTGGGTAAAAACGGTGGCTTCCGTCCTACGGCATCTGCCGCTGGTGGTGACGTACAGAAGAGCATGGCTGTTGAGCAACTGATTAATGCTTACCGCTTTAGCGGTCATCAGCGTGCCGAGCTGGACCCTCTCAAGCGTGATACACGTCCGATGGTGGCAGACCTGGATCCAAAGACCTATGGTCTGACTGATGCAGACATGTCGCGTAGCTTTGACACGGGTGATTTCAAGGTGGGTTCGGGTCAAACTGCGCCCCTCAACCAAATCATCGACGCATTGAAGCAGACATACTGTCACCATGTGGGTGTGGAATACATGTACATGTCTTCTTATGAAGAGAAGAAATGGCTACAAGCACGTATAGAACCTAATCGTGGGCAGGCTGCTTATTCGGCTGAAGAAAAGAAACGCTTCCTGGAGCGTCTGACGGCTGCTGAAACACTGGAGCGTTATCTGCACACCCGTTATGTCGGTCAGAAGCGCTTCTCTCTCGAAGGCGGCGAAGCTTTGATTCTGTCGATGGACGAGCTGATTCGTGTCTCCGGCAACATGGGCGCCAAAGAAATCGTTATCGGCATGGCCCACCGTGGCCGCCTGAATGTTCTGGTCAATACGCTGGGTAAACCACCATCAGTTCTTTTTGCCGAGTTTGAAGGCAAGAAGAAGGTTGATCTGGGTTCTGGCGATGTGAAGTACCACATGGGATACTCCTCAGACGTGGGTACGCCTGGTGGTCCGGTTCACCTGACATTGGCATTTAACCCATCGCACCTAGAAATTGTGAACCCGGTAGTTGAAGGTTCGGTCTTTGCACGTCAATTCCGCATTGGCGAAGAGGGCAAGAAGGAAATCATTCCTGTTCTGATCCATGGTGATGCCGCTGTGATCGGTCAAGGCTGTAACCAGGAAATGCTCAACTTTGCGCAAACGCGCGGTTACGGCACGGGCGGTACGATCCATATCGTGGTGAACAACCAGATTGGTTTCACCACATCTGATCCACGTGACTACCGTTCGGGCTTCTACTGTACAGACATCTTCAAGATGTCGGATTCGCCAATTTTCCACGTTAACGCTGATGATGCCGAAGCCGTGGCCATGGTGACCCGACTGGCCGTGGAATATCGTCAAACCTTCAAGAAAGATGTCGTCATTGATATCTTCTGTTTCCGTAAGCTGGGTCACAACGAGCAAGATGAGCCGATGGTTACCCAACCGCTCATGTACAAGAAGGTTCAAGCCCACCCTGGTACGCGTAAGGTCTACGCAGATCAGCTGATCGCCGCCGGAGTCGTTGCCGCCGATGCGCCGGATGCCATCATCAAGAGCTTCCGCGAACATCTTGATCGCGGCGAGTTGTTGCACAACCCGGTTATTTCGGACTACAAGCGTAAGAACGCTCAAGATTGGCGTCCGTTCGCGACCAAGCAATACATTGAAACAGCTAACACCAAGGTGCCTGCCAAGGAACTGAAGCGTCTGGGTCTGAAACTGGCGGATCTGCCAGAAGGCTTTGCGCCGCACTCACGCGTTAAGAAGATCATTGAAGATCGTCGTTCCATGGCTGAAGGTAAACTGCCGGTTGACTGGGGTATGGGTGAAAACCTGGCCTATGCAACGCTGCTGGCCGAAGGTTACGGAGTGCGCATCTCGGGTGAAGACGTTGGTCGTGGTACTTTCTTCCACCGTCACGCCACCTTGCATGATCAGAACCGCACGAGCTGGGATGTTGGTAGCTATCAGCCACTTGCACACCTGCAAGCCGAACAAGGTTCCTTCCAGTGCTATGAGTCCGTACTGTCGGAAGAATCTGTGCTTGCCTTTGAGTATGGCTATGCGACTGCAGAGCCAAACCAGCTGGTAGTCTGGGAAGCTCAGTTTGGTGACTTCGTCAACGGCGCTCAAGTGGTTGTTGACCAGTTCATCGCCTCGGGTGAAACCAAGTGGGGTCGTGGTTGTGGTCTTGTCATGCTGCTGCCACATGGCTACGAAGGCCAGGGTCCGGAGCACTCGTCGGCTCGCCCAGAGCGTTTCATTCAGCTCTGTGCTGAAATGAACATGGAAGTCTGCGTGCCATCCAATGCCAGCCAGATCTATCATGTGCTACGTCGTCAGATGGTTCGTAAACAGCGCAAGCCTTTGGTGATCATGTCGCCAAAGTCGCTGCTCCGTAACAAAGATGCCAGCTGCTCGCTGGACGATTTGTCCAAGGGTGAGTTCCAGCGCGTGATCGGTGAAGTAGACAACCTGAATGCGTCCAAGGTAACACGCGTTATCCTTTGCTCTGGTAAGGTGTACTACGATCTGCTGAATGCCCGCCGAGAACAGAAGCTGGATCATATCGCCATCGTGCGTATTGAGCAGCTCTATCCGTTCCCGGAAGAGTCTTTCAAGAAAGAACTAGCGAAGTTCCCGAAGGCCACCGAAATCGTCTGGTGCCAGGAAGAGCCACGTAACCAGGGTTTCTGGTACTGGTTTGCTTCCCGTCAGCACCTGGCCCGTTCGATGGGTCCGAAACAGAACCTGCTCCTCGTGTCGCGTCCGGCAGCTGCATCGCCAGCCGTGGGCTATCTGGCCAAGCACAACGAGCAACACAAAACTTTGATCGAGTCCGCACTGGGCAAGATCGAGTATTAAAAACCATAAGAGTCCGTGGAGAGAACAATGGCAATTATCGACGTCTTAGTCCCGCAACTGTCTGAATCGGTCGCCGAGGCAACCCTGGTTTCCTGGCATAAGAAAGAAGGCGAAGCCGTTTCCCGCGATGAGAATCTCATCGATATCGAAACCGATAAGGTTGTGCTGGAATTGCCCGCGCCGGATGGCGGTGTAATCGTCAAGCTGATCAAAGGCAATGGCGACACGGTTGTTTCGGGTGAAGTGATCGCTCAGATCGATACCGCCGCTACAGCATCGGCTCCGGCACCTGCTGCCGCTGCTCCAGCTGCTGCGCCTGCCCCAGCCGCTGCTCCGGCTGCTGCCGCTGCTGCACCTGCCGGTACCGCTAGCCCAGCTGCTCGCAAGATCCTGGAAGAAAAGGGTATTGCTGCAGGTGACGTTGCTGGTACGGGTCGTGGTGGTCGTGTTTCGAAAGAAGACGCAGTTGCTGCTCAGCCGAAGGCTGCCGCTGCTGCACCGGTTGCCCTGGGTGATCGTTCTGAGCAACGTGTGCCGATGTCGCGTCTGCGTGCTCGTATTGCTGAGCGTCTGTTGCAGTCGAAGAACGAAAACGCCATCCTGACCACGTTCAACGAAGTGAACATGGCACCGATCATGGCACTGCGCAAACAGTATGGTGAAAAATTCGAGAAGACGCATGGCGTCCGCCTGGGCTTCATGGGTTTCTTCGTTAAGGCTGCTTGTGCTGCCCTGCAAAAGTTCCCGATCCTGAATGCATCGGTAGATGGTAACGACATCGTTTACCACGGCTTTATTGACATCGGTATTGCCGTAGGTTCGCCACGTGGTCTGGTTGTGCCAATCATTCGTAATGCCGATCAGCTGAGTATTGCCGAAATCGAAAAGCAGATCGCTGAATTCGGTGTGAAGGCTAAAGACGGTAAGATCACCATGGAAGAGCTGTCGGGTGGTACGTTCTCGATCTCGAATGGCGGTATCTTCGGTTCGATGCTGTCGACCCCGATCATCAACCCACCGCAATCTGCCATCCTCGGCATCCATGCGACGAAGGATCGCGCCGTTGTTGAAAACGGCCAAGTGGTGGTTCGCCCGATCAACTACCTCGCCATGTCGTACGATCACCGCATCATCGACGGCCGCGAAGCCGTTCTGGGTCTGGTCACCATGAAGGAAGCGCTGGAAGATCCATCACGCCTCCTGCTCGGCGTCTAAGAAAGGATCATCACGATGTCTCAGCAATTTGACGTACTCGTGATTGGTGGCGGCCCAGGTGGTTACGTGGCCGCTATTCGTGCCGCGCAACTGGGTTTCAAGGTTGCCTGCTGCGAATCCAATCCTTATGCCGATCCGAAGGGCCAGCCACGCCTGGGCGGTACCTGCCTGAATGTGGGTTGTATTCCATCGAAGGCACTGCTGCATACCTCGCACCTGTTTGAAGAAGCCGGTCACTCGTTTGCCGATCAAGGCATCACCGTTGGTACACCAAAGATTGACGTTGCCAAGATGATTGACCGTAAGGCCAACATTGTGACGCAGCTGACCCAGGGTATTGCTGGCCTGTTCAAAAAGAACAAGGTCACATTCCTGGCAGGCCACGGCAGCTTTGTGGGTCAGGGCGCTGGCGGCTGGCAAGTTCAAGTGGGCAAGGAAACGGTTGAAGCCAAGCAAGTCATCATTGCAACGGGTTCGACTGCCCGTCACCTGCCAAACGTGCCGGTTTGCAACGAAATCGTTTGTGACAACATCGGTGCTCTGGAAATGGGCGCAGTACCGAAGACCCTGGCGGTGATCGGTGCGGGTGTTATCGGCCTCGAAATGGGTAGCGTCTGGCGTCGTCTGGGTGCCCAAGTAACCGTTCTTGAAGCAATGCCAGACTTCCTGGCTGCAGCTGATGCAGACGTTGCCAAAGAAGCCCAGAAGATCTTCACGAAGCAAGGTCTGGCCTTCAACTTCGGTGTCAAGATTGGTGACATCAAAGTTAGCAAGAAGGGCGTTTCGATCGCTTATACCGACAAAGACGGCAAGGCTCAGAAGCTTGATGCCGATCGTCTGGTGGTGTCGATTGGCCGTATCCCGAACACGCAGGGTCTGGGTGCCGACAAGGTTGGCCTCAAGCTCAACGAGCGTGGCATGGTTGAAGTTGACGGCCACTGCAAAACCAATCTGCCGGGTGTTTGGGCAATTGGTGACGTGGTGCGTGGTCCGATGCTGGCTCACAAAGCTATGGAAGAAGGCGTTGCTGTTGCCGAAATCATGGCAGGCCAGGCTGGTCACATCAACTTTGATCTGATTCCATGGGTCATCTATACCGATCCGGAAATCGCCTGGGTGGGTAAGACCGAGCAGCAGCTCAAAGCAGAAGGCGTTGCCTACAAAGCTGGCAAGATCCCGTTCATGGCCAATGGCCGTGCGCTGGGTGCCGGCAATGCACAAGGTTTCGTCAAGATGCTGGCGGATGCCAAAACAGATCGTATCCTCGGCGTACACATCATCGGCCCGAATGCTTCGGAGTTGATTGGTGAGGCTGTGGTGGCAATGGAATTCGGTGCAGCGAGTGAAGATCTCGCCCGCATTTGCCATGCCCACCCAACGCTGTCGGAAGTGGTTCATGAAGCAGCACTGGCATGCGATAAGCGTCCACTGCACTTCTAATCACGACGTATCAAACAAAAACGGGAACCTTCGGGTTCCCGTTTTTGTTGGTGGGTACGGAAGTGATTACTTCTTCAACCAACCCTTCTTATGGAAATACCAGAACGGGAAGGCAATTGAAATGGCCATCATGCACAGAGAGAACGGGTAGCCATACTCCCAATCCAGTTCAGGCATAAACTTGTAGTTCATGCCGTAGATACTGGCGATCAGCGTTGGTGGCAGCATAGCAACCGAAGCCACGGAGAAGATCTTGATGATGCGGTTCTGGTTAATGTTAATAAAACCAACCGTCGCATCCATCAGGAAGTTCAGTTTATCGAATACAAAGCCCGTGTGACCATCCAGTGAATCGATGTCACGCAAGATCTGACGGCCTTCATCGTTTTGCTGTTCATTAAGTAGCTTGATGCGCATCAGGAAAGATACGGCACGACGGGTATCCATCAGGTTACGGCGAATACGTCCATTTAAGTCTTCCTCGACGGCAATGCCGGACAGAACCACGCCAGCGGTGTCATCCGACATCTCGCTGCCAAGAACCTGCTTGCTGAATTTATCAAGGCGATCATAAATGCCTTCAATAATATCGGCGGAATACTCAACGTCGATATCGAGCAATTGCAGGAGCACGTCTTTTTCGTCGCGCACGTAATAGGGTTGGCGACGTGCACGAAGACGGAGCAGGCGAAACTGCGCCAGTTCATCCCGGCGAATGCTGAATAGAATACCGCCTTTGAGAATGAAGGCCACGCGCATCGTGTCGCTGTCTTCGTCGCTATGCTGGAAGAAGTCAGAACGAATGTGAAGTTCGCCGTTTTCACCTTCGAAGAATCGTGCAGATGCTTCAATGTCATCAACCTCATCTTCTTCGGGTAAATCGATCTCAAAGATGCCTTTAGCCCAGTCGCGCTCCTCCTCAGTCGGGGACTCGAAGTCTACCCAGACAGGATGACAGTGCTGCAGATCTTCCAGTGACTCTACAGTCACCTGCTGCAAGCGGCCGTGGTTGAGCTCAAATGCGGTAATCATGGCGCGAACTATATCCAACTACGCGCCATCGGTAAAGCAAAATCCCTTGGTTTTTTGCTAAATTATGTCGAAAGATCAGGGAGATGCTTTGCTTTTCTCAGACGCGATTGAGGGATCCCCCTCCGGCTCCGGTGCATTTTTAAGATTAGGCACGAGTGGCTTGCCAGCCGCCTTTTTTGCTTTGATTTCCTTAACTGTTTCTTCAAGTGCTACAAAGCGCTCAGGGGTGGCCGGATGAGAGGCTAAGTGACTGCTTTTAATCGCATTCGGTGAAAGCGTTGCCATCCGACGCCAAAACTGGGGGGCTGTTTCAATGTCACCGCCCGATTGCGCCATGATGTACAAACCCACATAGTCGGCTTCGGATTCAAACCCTTGCGAATGGGCATTGCCGGCTAATTTGCCAAATAGTCCCTGCGTAGGAATCCCCAATAGGATTTGTGC
>JBPCSW010000345.1:0-9827 GCA_051006675.1 Fluviibacter sp. | reverse complement strand
AAAACAAAGAAGCGCTCAGCGTGGATGATATTCAGCTGGGGCTTATTGAACTACGCCAGGATCCCGCCCACCAGCCCACCGCCAAAATCGCGCGGGAGGATGCCGACCTGGGGGTAGTGGATGCACCCGTTCTGATGACCAAGCGCGCGGACCTGCATGGCCGCACGCCACGTCAGGTGGAGTACTTGAAGAACATTCAGTCCCACGACATTACCTTTGGCATTGGCCCAGCCGGTACCGGCAAAACGTTTCTGGCCGTGGCCTGCGCGGTGGACGCCTTTGAACGCGAACACGTGCAACGGATTATTCTGACGCGGCCGGCAGTAGAGGCCGGTGAGCGGCTCGGCTTTCTGCCCGGCGACCTATCGCAAAAGGTAGACCCGTATCTACGCCCGCTGTACGACGCGCTGTACGACCTGATGGGTTTTGAAAAAGTCACCAAGCTGTTCGAAAAGGGCATGCTGGAAGTGGCGCCGCTGGCTTTTATGCGCGGCCGCACGCTTAACAACGCATTCATTATTCTGGATGAAGCGCAGAACACATCCCCGGAACAGATGAAAATGTTCCTGACACGTATTGGTATTGGCGCTAAAGCAGTGATTACCGGCGACCCGACGCAGGTGGATTTGCCACGTGGCCAAAAGAGTGGTCTGGCGGAAGCCACAACCATTCTGCGCGATGTGCGTGGCATTGGCGTTACCCACTTCCTCAAGGATGACGTAGTACGACACCCGCTGGTTGCCCGCATTGTTGCAGCCTATGAAGCGCATCAGCCGCAAAACAGTTAAGCTAGCGCCATGAGTGACGCCAACAGCCTAACCAAACCTCCACGCCGACTGGACCTGACCGTTCAACTGGTGTGTGTTGATGAGTTGCGTAAGCAGATACCGGATCGCAAATTGCTGCGCAAATGGGCTAAGGCGGTTTATGGGGATGCGGCGACGGTAACCATGCGTTTTGTGGATGCAGAAGAAAGCCAGCACCTGAATGGCACCTATCGCGGCAAAGACAAACCGACCAACGTACTGTCCTTCCCCTATGAAGACGAACCACTGATGGGCGATATCGTTTTTTGCCCCGCAGTGATTTATGCCGAAGCAAAGGCCCAGAACAAAACCGTTCCGGCACACATGGCCCACCTGGTCGTGCATGGCATGCTGCATCTGATGGGTTACGATCATCTCAATGATCGCGATGCTAAAGAGATGGAATCGCTGGAAACTGAAATCATGGCTGATCTGGGCTTTGCCGACCCGTACGCATAATCGCAATGGACCCCTCCTCTACACCCGCCCGGGCCACCCCGGGCAACAGCCTGACCCAACTCATCGACCGATTCTCCACGATGCTATTACGAGAGCCGGATGATCGCAGCGAACTGCTCAAACTTCTGCATGGCGCACACGAACGAGACCTGGTCGATGCCGAAGCGCTGACCATTATCGAGGGTGCACTCACCGTATCGGAAATGACGGTGCGCGACATCATGGTGCCGCGCCAGCAGATGAATACACTGTCTGCGACACAGCCGCTGGCACAAACCATACGCAAAGTCATCGATTCGGGTCACTCACGGCTACCCGTCATTGGCGAAGAAGACGATGATGTGCGCGGCATCATCCTGGCCAAAGACTTGCTTCGATCTATCGGCAACAGCAATTTCCGTCTGGAAGACTGGCTACGGCCTGCCATGTTTATTCCCGAATCCAAACCATTAAACGTACTGCTACGGGAATTCCGAATCAGCCACACCCATATGGCACTCGTTATTGACGAATTCGGTAGCCTTGCCGGGTTGGTGACGATTGAGGATGTGCTTGAAGAAATCGTTGGTGAAATTGAGGACGAGCATGACCAGGCACAACTGGATACCGATATTCAGCTCGACGCTACGGGTCGTTACCGGGTGAAAGCACAAACGCCAATTGATACGTTTAACGAGAAGTTCGGTTGCGAGCTCGATGAGCGTGAAGCCCAGACCATTGGTGGGCAGATCGTGCACCATTTGGGTCGAGTGCCGCGCCGCAACGAAAGCATTGAGCTGAATGGCTTATTGTTCCGTGTCGTTCGCGCAGACAATCGTCGTCTTTATAGCCTGATGGTTGAAGACTTACGAGAACCAGACACCGGTAACGATTCAACGCCGCAGGATAGCGGAGAAGACCATTAATGCGCTGGAAGCCTGACTTCAGACGCCTATCTCCCTACGCCCAGGCCTTTGGCTGGGGCTTCCTGGGAGTTGCCGCGTTTGCGCCTTTTGCCTTGTGGCCTTTGGGCATTGTTTGCTGGGCAGCGTTCTACCTGTTGTTACGTGGTGCGCATAACAAACGTCAAGCAGCGGGCATCGGTTTTTCTTTTGGCCTGGGTCAGTTTATGACTGGCGTATCCTGGGTTTATGTCAGCATGCACGACATCGGTGGCATGCCTGCACTACTTGCCTTGCTAGCGACTGTGTTGTTTGCTTCATACCTAGCCCTTTATCCGTTAATTGCTAGCGCAGGCTTTACGCTCTGCCTAGCAAACCGCACTAGCCTTCATGCTCCTAGTACAACGCGGCTGGATAGTGGACTTTTCCGGCCGTTGTTGTTTGCCGGGTGCTGGCTACTCACCGAATGGTTACGCGGCACCCTTTTTACAGGCTTCCCGTGGTTGAACCTGGGTTACAGCCAGGCACCGCCCAGCCCCCTTGCAATCTTTACCCCTATCATTGGCGGTTACGGCCTGAGTTTTATGACGGCGTGGATTGCAGGCCTGAGCGGCGAGTTATGGCTGCGCTTACGTAATGCAGGCGGGCGCTTTTCCTCTGCGCTCAGCCCTCAGTCGTTGATGATCGCGGCGCTTGTTTTAAGCGGTGTAGGCCTGCAACAAATAACCTGGACTAAACCCGAAGGCAGCCCGCTGAAAGTCTCTTTGCTTCAGGGAAATGTGCCGCAATCCATGAAGTGGCAGCCCGAGCAGTATGTACAAACGCTGCTGACGTATTTCCAATTGGCGCGCACCAACCCCGCCACCCTCATCGTGCTTCCGGAAACAGCAATTCCTTCGCTGCTTTCTGAAGCCCCGGCAGAGTTCTTACAGGATCTGCAACGTATCGGGCAGGAGCAACGGGGTAATATCCTGATGGGTGTTCCTACTGGCGAAACCGGCAAAGATCGCAGCTGGTATGCAAACAGCGCCGTCTCTATGGGGATTGATCCACTACAGGTTTATAACAAAGTACATCTGGTGCCCTTTGGCGAAATCACACCACCAGGCTTTGGCTGGTTTTTGAAACTGATAAACATGCCTCTACCCAACTTCACCGCGGGCGAATCGAACCAACCGTTGATGCAGCTGAGCCACCAGCAGATCGCTGTGAACATCTGCTACGAAGACATCTTTGGTGCTGCCATTGCGCAACGGGCTGACGAGGCCACGATCATGGTCAATATGTCGAATACGGCCTGGTTTGGAGACTCCCTGGCACAACCCCAGCACCTGCAGATTGCCCAGATCCGTGCACTGGAAAATGGCCGCCCAATGCTGCGCGCAACCAATACGGGGATGACTGCTGTAATCGGTCCACAAGGCGAACGACAGGCGGTGCTGGCTGCCTTTACACGCAATGCACTCGTTGCCAGCGTGCAAGGCATGCGAGGTACAACGCCCTATCAGCGCTGGCTAGACTGGCCAATTATCGGGTTTTCACTGGCTATTCTGGCCTGGAGCCTGTTGACGCGTCATAGACATACGGTCTGAAGGCAAGATCACTGCTGCTATCCAGCTAAAAAACCCGTAAAATCTGGGGTTTCGGTCGGGCGCGATGTCGCGTCCACCCATCACAAGACGGAATGCGAAACATGCTGACCTTTCAGGACGTAATCCTGCGCCTGCAGGAATTCTGGAACCGCCAGGGCTGTGTCCTGCTGCAACCCTATGACATCGAAGTGGGCGCCGGTACCTTCCACACCGCGACCTTCCTGCGCGCCATTGGCCCAGAGCCCTGGAACGCCGCCTATGTGCAACCGTCGCGCCGTCCTAAAGACGGCCGCTATGGCGAAAATCCGAATCGTCTGCAGCACTACTATCAGTATCAGGTGGTGCTGAAACCCTCGCCCGCCAACATCATGGATCTGTACATCGATTCGCTGCGGGCACTTGGCATCAATACCGAAGAGCACGATATCCGCTTTGTAGAAGATGATTGGGAATCGCCAACGCTGGGCGCCTGGGGTCTGGGTTGGGAAGTCTGGTTGGACGGGATGGAAGTGACGCAGTTCACCTACTTCCAGGAAGTCGGCTCGCTCACCTGCAAACCGGTGTTGGGTGAGATTACCTACGGGCTGGAGCGTCTGGCCATGTACCTGCAGGGCGTGGAAAATGTCTACGACCTGGTCTGGGCTAAGAACGGTGACAACATCGTGACCTATGGTGATGTATTCCACCAGAATGAAGTGGAACAATCGACCTACAACTTTGAACACGCCCAGGTGGACATGCTGTTCCGCCACTTCTCGGATCACGAAGCCGAAGCCAAGCGCATGATGGAAATCGGCCTGCCGCTGCCGGCCTTCGAACAGGTGATGAAGTGTTCGCACAATTTCAATATGCTGGATGCCCGCGGCGCCATTTCGGTGACCGAGCGCGCTGCCTATATTGGTCGTGTCCGCGCCCTGGCCCGTCAGGTAGCACAAGCCTATTACGATAGCCGCGAAGCGCTGGGCTTCCCGATGTGCGGCACCCCGATCAAGAAGGAGGCCGTGTGATGAGCCAGGCCAAACATGCGCCCCTACTCGTTGAACTACTGACTGAAGAGCTGCCACCGAAGGCGCTCGCCCGTTTTGGTGAAGTCTTCTCCGCCGGTGTGTTTGCCGGCCTGGTTCAGAAAAAACTGGTCGCCGATAATGTGGCCTATCAGTGGTTTGCCACGCCTCGCCGTCTAGCCGTGTTGATTCCAGACGTACTATCGCTGGCGCCAGACCAGGAAGTCGAAGAAAAAATGATGCCTGTCAGCGTGGCGCTGAGCGCCGATGGCAACCCATCACCCGCCCTGCTCAAGAAGCTCGAAGCAAAAGGGATCGCTGCCAGCGAACTACCGAAGTTCACGAAACGCATGGACGGCAAATCAGAAACCTTCTTCTACACGATGCAGGTGAAGGGTGCGCAGTTGGCGGACGTGTTGAGCGGTATTGTGGCCGATGCACTGAAGAAGCTGCCGATTCCGAAGATGATGCGCTGGGGTGATTCGGACGTGCAGTTCGTTCGACCGGTACACGGCCTGATTCAGCTACACGGCGATCAATTAGTGCCGGGTGAAGTACTTGGCCTACAGTCGCGTCAACAGACGCTGGGACACCGCTTCCTTTCTAAGGGACTGATCACGATTCCGGCCGCCAACGATTACGCTGAAACGCTGCGTACCGAAGGCAAGATTGTCGCTGATTACGCAGAACGCCGTGGCACCATCGGCGCACAACTCGCCGCCAAGGCTGAGGCACTGGGTGCGCAAATCAACCAGGCCGAAGGATTGCTCGACGAAGTAACCGCACTGGTCGAATGGCCGGTGATTTACGTTGGCGAGTTCGAGCCAGAATTCCTGGAAGTGCCACAAGAATGTCTGATTCTGACCATGCAGCAAAACCAGAAATATTTCCCGCTGCTCGATGGTTCAGGCAAACTGCGCAATCAGTTCCTGATTGTGTCGAACATGCAGGTGGCCGATCCGAAGCATATCATCGGCGGCAACCAGCGCGTTGTGCGCCCGCGCCTATCGGACGCCCGTTTCTTCTTCACGCAAGATCGCAAAGAACCCCTGGCATCGCGTATCGCCAAGCTAGGCAACGTGGTGTACCACAACAAGCTGGGTACACAACTGGATCGTCTGCTGCGCGTACAAAATCTCGCCACGCAGATCGGCAACGCCATCGGCGCCGATACTACACACGTAGCACGTGCTGCCGAGCTGGCTAAGGCCGACCTCGTCACCGATATGTTCGGCGAATTCCCGGAACTGCAAGGCATCATGGGTCGCTATTACGCCAAGCATGACGGTGAAGCCGATGATGTTGCCGAAGCGATTGCCGATCACTATCGCCCACGCTTTGCTGGTGATGATCTGCCAACCAACGACGTGGGTTGCGCTGTGGCGCTGGCTGATAAGCTAGACACGCTGGTGGCCTTCTTTGGCATCGGTGAAAAACCCACTGGCGACCGCGACCCCTTTGGTCTGCGCCGCGCTGCGCTAGGCGTTCTGCGCCTACTGATGGAACGCCAACTGCCGCTGGAGTTACCAAAACTGATCCAGTGGTCGGCAGACACATTCCCTGCAGGCACGCTGCAAGCTGATTTTGCGCCGGGTCTGATGGCTTTTATTACCGATCGTCTGCGCAATCTACTCAAGGATCAGGGCGAGCCACAGGATGTGGTGGAAGCCGTTCTCGGCATAAACCCAGCGCGTATCGATCGTATACCGGCCAAACTGGCTGCCGTGCGCGAGTTCTCGGCGCAGCCGGATGCACTGGCCCTGGCTGCGGCCAACAAGCGTATCGGCAACCTGCTCAAGAAAGTGGATGATGTTGCAGCTCTGGGCGCACCAAGCGCCTCGCTGATGACAGAAGCCCAGGAAAAGGCCCTGTTCGATCAGGTAACTGCGCTTGCTCCGACCGTTGCCGATGCGATGCGCGCTGAAGCCTACACCGATGCACTGATGGCACTGGCTCAGGTTCGTGCCAGCGTGGATGCCTTCTTCGAAGATGTCATGGTGATGGCAGAAGATGCCAAGGTACGCCAGAACCGCCTGGCGCTGCTTAAGACATTGTCTGAGCAGATGAACGCCGTGGCGGATATCGCCCGCCTCGCTGTTTGAATGGACGTACCATGAAGCTGATTATTCTCGACCGTGACGGCGTAATCAACGTCGACTCAGCGCTGTACATAAAATCACCTGCTGAATGGAAGCCGATCGAGGGTAGCCTTGAAGCCATCGCCCGCCTCAACCAAGCGGGGTATCGTGTCGTTGTAGCGACCAACCAATCAGGTATTGGACGTGGTCTGTTTGACATGGATACGCTGAATGCGATGCACGAGAAGATGCACAAGTGTCTGGCTGCCGTAGGCGGTCGAGTAGATGCCATTTTTTATTGCCCGCATACGGCCGATGAAAAATGTGACTGTCGCAAGCCCAAGCCCGGCATGTTCGAACGAATCGCCAAGGTCTATAACATCGACTTGAAGGGTGTGCCTACGATCGGTGATTCGCTGCGCGACCTGCAGGCAGGTAGTGCGGCAGGTTGCATCCCATTACTAGTTCGCACAGGCAAAGGTGAAAAAACTGTCGCCGATGGCGGGTTACCTGAAGGCACCACAGTCCATGCCAATCTGGCGGCAGCTATAGATGTGCTTCTCGGCAAACCGTCAAAAAAAGACTAAGACCTTTCCGTGACTGCGCTACGCTCGACGCTTTTTACCCTCATTCTCGCCGGCTGGACGGTATTCTGCGGCACACTGGTGTTATGTGCCTACGTACTCCCGGAAACCTCTCGCTTCAAAAGCTGTTACGCCATTTGTCAGATGTGGCGCTACGGCTTTATGGCCATGTGCCATCTCATTCTGGGGATACGCTGCCAAATTGAAGGCCGAGAAAACATCAGCGCAGTGCCCGCGATTTATCTCGCTAAACACCAATCTGCCTGGGAAACGATCGCCCTGCAGATCTGGACGCCACCGGCTATTTTTGTGCTCAAACGGGAATTGCTCGCCATTCCTTTCTTTGGCTGGGCACTTTGGGGCCTGCGCATGATCTGGATTGATCGTAGCGCCGGCAAAGCCGCCCTAGAAAAAATTGTGACTCAAGGTCAAAAACGTCTCGCTCAGGGATTATCAATCATCATTTTTCCTGAAGGGACACGTGTCGCCCCTGGGAAAATGGGCAAATTCAAAGCAGGCGGCGCACGGCTGGCGGTTCGCACTGGCGCATCCGTTATCCCTGTTGCACACAATGCGGGTGAACTCTGGCCCAGGAATGCGTTTATCAAAAAACCAGGCACAATTACCGTGCGTTTCGGTCCAGCTATTGATCCGGCTGGCCTAACAGACAGCGAACTAAACGAACGGGTAGAAACCTGGATCAGAGAGGCGATGCGTGAACTTCCTCCTGTTCGGCGCTGATCCCAAACCGAGCGAGCAGGAACATAGCGTCACCCTGTCAGACCGCATCGTTCCCTACACGATCAAGCGTAGTCCTCGACGCAGACTGAGTATGACAATTGATCATCGTGGCCTACGCGTCCTTGGCCCGATGAACTTGTCGTTACGCCAATCAGAGTCTCTCATCCTAACGCACGAGTCCTGGGTGACTCAGAAACTGGACGAGTGGCGCTCCGAACGATTGAATGGCAGCTGGTCGATTCATGGTGCCATACCGCTACCGATCTTTGGTGTGCCACATGCTGTAAAGACAATGCACCACACCGCACGGCACTCACGGATCGAGCGCCTGGAAAACACAGTGCTGTTGTACAGCCCGGACCCTAACAATACGGCGCGCAGTCATAAATCACTTGTTCAATGGTTACGTCAGGAAGCGCTGGCACATTTCGAGTCGCGCATCAACGAATTAGCGCCGCGCATGGATGTACGTACCTCGGCCCTATCCCTCTCACAGGCGCGAACACGTTGGGGGAGCTGTACTAGCAATGGCCATATTCGTCTGAACTGGCGGCTCGTTCATCTACCGCGTGACCTAGTGGACTATGTGATCGTGCATGAGCTGGCGCACCTCAAGGAAATGAATCACAGCCCCCGCTTCTGGGCGGTTGTTGAATCCATTTACCCAGCGCATAAATCTGCACGTAAAGCGCTACGTGGCCATATAGCCACGCTGCCACTCATTGAGCTTACCTGATTAATGCACAGCTTTTTCCTGCTCTGAAAGTTCTGCCACAATATCTTCGCGCACGATATTAATCGCGGCCCGCAAATCATAGTACGCGCTGCGGTTCCCGGTAGGGACCCAGAGTTCTCTGACTTTGTCTTTCAGCTGGTCGATACGATAGAGCATTTCTGCTTTAACGCTCCCGGTTTCCTGCCTCGCTAGCGAGATTTCGGTTTCTATCAATCGTAGCTCGTTATAACATGACTCGATACTCAGTACGGCATGCGTCTTACGGTAGCTCGGCCAAAAACCAATAACCGGAATAACAATGGCCCCGATAGCAATTAAATAAAACCAGACTTCGTCAAACAGGCTGGCCACCCAGAAAGGCACATAGCCCCAGAGAAATGGGGAGCCTTCCTTGAAGAAACGTCTTGCGACATCGCTCTCGGGAATTCTGGTATCCAGGTACGTTGGAAACTTGCCCGGAACAAAATAGGAAACCCGCTTGCGTTCGAACTCTACCGTTGCCTCCATGAAGAGCAGCTGCAAGGCTGGATGCATCTTATCTGTTGTCAGAATATCCAGGGTCGTTGCGATCATCTGTACATCTTGCTTAGGCACGATAGGATGTAGATTGAACGTGCCCGCCGGCAACGTTACCGGATCCAGATACTGGAATCGCTTGGCATACGCCGTGGCCAGAGGAAAACTGTAAATTTGCACGCCCGGATATTGAGCAATTTCCTGAACGTTTTTGGAGGCCATGGCCCCCAATAAAAAGATTGCGTCAATCTTGCGCTCTTTAAATGCGGCAACAGAATCTTTCGTGCCCATTGCCAGAAAATTTGCAGGGTCTGTGTTGACGCCCTGTGCTTTCAGCAACTGTTGAACCATGGCGCGCGTACTGCTCCCGGGGATGTTGATTGATACCCGCTTGCCCTGCAGGAATTTATTCAGATCCGGATCGACACTC
>JBPCSW010000344.1:0-3338 GCA_051006675.1 Fluviibacter sp. | reverse complement strand
TCTCAACACCATCCACAATCTGCACTATTACCAGACACTCATGGCCGAAATGCGCAGCGCCATTGAAAACGGCCAATTTGCCGCCCGAGTCAGTAGCCTTCGGGCCGACCGTC
This sequence comes from Fluviibacter sp., assembly GCA_051006675.1. Classification (GTDB taxonomy): domain Bacteria; phylum Pseudomonadota; class Gammaproteobacteria; order Burkholderiales; family Rhodocyclaceae; genus Fluviibacter. The sequence continues at coordinate 3,225 of JBPCSW010000344.1, read as the reverse complement.
AACGCGGCGTGTAATCCGGCTATCGCCCTAAAAATGCTAGAATTAGCGCTTTAGTTAATCAACCTTTCCGGAGACGTAACCGTGAACGCATCGCTTCAAGAAAGCCTGAGCCAGTTTCTACCGTTGATCGCCATGTTTGCGATCCTGTACTTCCTGATGATTCGTCCTCAGATGAAGAAGGCCAAAGAGCACAAGGCACTGATTGCCGGCCTGCAAAAAGGTGACGAAGTCATCACCCAAGGTGGCCTGGCAGGTAAAGTCACCGCCATCGGCGACAACTACGTCAAAATCGAAGTCGGCTCGAACAGCGCCGGCGCAGTAGAAATTACCGTTCAGCGTCCGGCCATCGGCATTGTTCTGCCGAAGGGTTCGCTGAATTCTCTGTAACTGCGCGCTGTAATCAACCGGATTTGCACCCTATCGTGCATGTTCGACCCGGGGGCTTTGGCCCCCGTTTGACTTTTCTGTGACCTGTCATGAATCGCTATCCGCTCTGGAAATACATTGTCGTAGCCATCGCCCTTGTTATCGGCGTGCTCTACACGTTGCCCAACTTTTTTGGTGAAACACCCGCCGTACAGGTATCACCGATCCGTGCCACGCTGAAGTCTGATGACAAGTTACTCCAACAGGTTACTGCAGCACTCGATAAGAACGGCATCTCCAGCGCAGGTGCATTTTTAGACACCAACGGCGTTAAAGTCCGCCTGCCGGATACTGATACGCAGCTCAAAGCGCGTGACGTTCTGGAACACGCATTCAATCCGAAGGCAGACGACGCCCAGTACGTTGTAGCACTGAACCTGCTGTCAGCCTCACCCAAGTGGCTTACTTCCATTCATGCCTTACCCATGTACCTAGGTCTGGATCTGCGTGGTGGCGTGCACTTCCTGCTGCAGGTTGATCTGCAAGGTGCACTGACCAAACGTATCGACGCCACATCCGCCGATATCCGCACACTGTTGCGCGACAAAAACATTCGTCATGCCGGCATCACCCGCGAAGACCAACGCGTAGTGATTCGCTTCCGCGAAGCGGATTATCGCAATCAGGCGCGTGCGGCACTCGTTACTGGCCAGCCAGATATCAATTTTGTAGAACAAACCGTCAGCGGCGATGCTGCGCTTGTCGGCACCTTCAAACCTGAAGCCATCAAGCGCATTCAGGAATTTGCCGTTAAACAGAACATCACCACGCTCCATAACCGGATTAACGAACTAGGCGTAGCCGAACCCATCATCCAGCAATCGGGACCTGATCGCATTGTCGTTCAGCTGCCTGGCGTACAAGATACGGCCAAAGCCAAGGACATTCTGGGGCGTACAGCCACGTTGGAAATCCGCATGGTGGACGACACACCAGGCGCACTGGAATCAGCCCTTAACGGCAATGTGCCCGCTACCGCAGAGCTTTACACCGAGCGCGGCGGCAACCCGATCCTGGTTAAGAAAGTCGTTGTCCTCACCGGTGAACGCCTGAACGATGCTCAGCCGGGCTTTGATAGCCAAACTCAAGAGCCCGCGGTGCACCTGACGCTGGACTCGGCCGGTTCACGCATCTTCCGCGACATCACCCGTGAAAACGTGGGTAAGCGCATGGCCATCTTGCTTATCGAAAAGGGCAAGGGTGAAGTGATTACTGCCCCAGTGATTCGTAGCGAAATTGGTGGTGGCAAAGTGCAAATCTCCGGCCGCATGACCACCGTAGAAGCGAATGAAACGTCACTGCTATTGCGTGCCGGTTCGCTGGCTGCACCAATGGATATTATTGAAGAGCGCACCGTTGGACCATCGTTGGGTGCCGAAAATATCTCGCGCGGCTTCCACGCCACGTTGTGGGGCTTTGCTGCCATCGCCGTGTTCATGATCATCTACTACGGCATGTTTGGCGTGATCTCTGTGCTGGCACTATCGTCAAATCTACTGTTCCTGGTGGCTATTCTCTCGCTACTACAAGCCACGCTCACCCTGCCAGGTATTGCCGCTATTGCACTGTCACTGGGTATGGCGATTGATGCCAACGTGCTGATTAACGAGCGTATCCGTGAAGAGCTGCGCAATGGCTCTACGCCACAGGCGGCTATTGCCGCCGGTTACGAACGTGCTTTCGACACCATTCTCGACTCCAACATCACTACGTTAATCGCTGGTCTGGCGCTGCTGATTTTTGGTTCGGGTCCGGTACGCGGCTTTGCGGTCGTGCACTGTCTGGGCATTCTCACCTCAATCTTCAGCGCCGTGGTTGTCTCACGCGCGCTAGTGAATATCATCTACGGCCGCCAGAAGCGTCTGACCAAAATTTCGATTGGTCAGGTCTGGAAGCCTGAATCCAATCAACCCACAGCCTAAGACGGAGCGACGATCATGGAACTTTTCCGCATCCGCAAAGACATTCCCTTCATGCGCCATGCCCTGGTGTTCAACATTATTTCGTTGGTCACCTTCCTGCTGGCGGTATTCTTTCTGGCAACCCGTGGCCTGCACTTCTCGGTGGAATTCACCGGCGGCACGCTGGTCGAGGTGCAATACAAACAAGCGGCTGACTTAGAAGCCATTCGTGGCGGCCTAGCCAAAGCCAACTTCCAGGACTACGCCGTTCAGAACTTCGGTTCCAGCCGCGACGTACTGATCCGCCTGCCGTTGAAACCCTCACAAAGCACAGCGGCTATTGGCACCGGTGTCATGGAAGCACTGGATACAAGCGCCCCGGGCGCCCAACTGCAACGCGTTGAATTCGTCGGCCCGCAAGTAGGTGAAGAGCTGGCGCACGATGGCGGTCTGGCATTGTTACTCGTCATCATCGGCATCATGCTTTACTTGGCATTGCGCTTCGAATGGCGCTTCGCTCTCTCGGCCATTATCGCCAACCTGCATGACGTCATCATCATCCTGGGCTTCTTTGCCTTCTTCCAGTGGGAGTTCTCCCTACCGGTACTGGCTGCCGTACTGGCCGTGCTAGGTTACTCGGTGAATGAGTCGGTGGTGGTGTTTGACCGTGTGCGCGAAACCTTCCGCAAGAAGCGCGGCATGACCACACCACAAATTCTGGACCATGCCATTACCAGCACCATCTCCCGCACCATCATCACCCACGGTGCCACAGAAATGATGGTGCTCTCGATGCTGGTCTTTGGTGGTGATGCCCTGCACTACTTTGCTCTGGCACTCACCATCGGCATTGGCTGAATCAATGCGCTTGGCGGGCTTGATGAACTGATCGCGCTTC
>JBPCSW010000343.1:0-4342 GCA_051006675.1 Fluviibacter sp. | reverse complement strand
GTTTCCACAACACCGATCACCGCTTCAATAGTCGATGAGCTCGGCACCTGAACAATGGCTTCTTCAGTTGCGAAGTTAACTTCTACCTGAACCTCTGGCAGCTGTTCAATGGCTTTCTGCACCGTACGGGCACAATTAGCGCACCTGAGCCCCGTAATCTTTAGAACATGCTCAGTCATCGTCAATTCAATCCCTGGACCAGACCATAAACGCCCCAAGCAATTACCAATAGTCCGGCAATCCAACGCAATGCCGACTGGCGCATTCGATTAAGTAAGCCCGCGCCCATCCAACCGGCCAGTAAAAGATTAGGTAAGGTACCCAAGGCAAATCCGGCCATCCATATGGCGCCAGAAACCGGATTGGCACTCGCAATTGCGGTAGCCAAAGCACTATAGACAAGGCCACAGGGCAGAAAACCCCAAGCAAAACCAACAATTAATGCCCTACTGGGTGTCGTCACAGGAAAAAACCGACGTGCAATCGGTTCTATATGCCGCCACAGATGTTGACCACCCTGCTCTAACGGGCGAACGATCAACGGCCAGCCCATCAGATAAAGACCCATACCGATTAGCAAGACATTGGCGACGATATAAAACCCGAACGGTGCCACGCCTAGCACCGCGATGCCCGTGTAGCCCATAAAACCCGCCAATGCACCCAATACGATGTAGGTGAAACAGCGGCCAAGGTTATAAGCCAACAATAAAGCAGGACGACGTCCTTCTGGCACTGACATCGACAGCGCACTCACAATGCCGCCACACATTCCCAGACAATGAACACCGCCCAACCAACCGATCAGCACTGCGGCAAGAATTGGTAATGCTGTGCTGCTGGTACTCAACATGTGTCTAGACTAGATCACACGCGAATAACGTGGACGACCGGCTGCAGTGTTCTGCCGATCCTGTTGCAGATAATAGTCAAAGGCCATCGCGATGATTCGCACTAGGAGACGCCCCTTGGGCTCAACCCGTATGCCAGTTGGTTCTACCGTTACGAGTCCAGCCTCAATGAGCGGTTCAAGTTGTTCCAGCGAGCTTGCGAAATAGCTCATAAAATCGATCGACCAAGCCGTATTGACTTCAGCAAAATCAAGCTCAAAGTGACACATCAATTCCTGAATGACTGCACGACGCAATTCGTCATCATCGTTCATGCGGTAACCACGGCGCACCGGCAAGTGCCCTGCATCGATATCCGCGTAATACTCTTCTAGCGATTTCGCATTCTGCGAATAAACGGGGCCTACCTTTGCAATCGCAGAGACACCAAAGGCCAGCAAATCCAGTTCGGCGTGCGTCGAGTACCCCTGGAAATTTCGATGGAGTTTGGCATCTTGCTGAGCCAACGCCAGCTCATCATCAGGACGGGCAAAGTGGTCCATACCAATAAAGACATAGCCTGCCTCGACCAGCGTTTCGATTGCCATGGCCATCAAAGAGAGCTTCTCTTCCCCTTTGGGCAACTCTGCCTCTTCAATTCGACGCTGAGGCATAAAGATCTGCGGCAGATGCGCATAGCTATAAAGCGCAATTCGGTCAGGGGCAAGACTGAGCGTTTTCTCGAGCGTGGCGCGGAAACCCTCTAAGGTCTGTTTAGGCAAGCCATAGATCAGATCGACTGAAACCGATTTAAAGCCGGCCTCTCGGGCAGCCAGTAAGACATCCCGTGTTTGCTCGAAAGTCTGAATGCGGTTAACGGCTTGCTGAACCAGCGGATCAAAATCCTGAATACCTAGGCTCATCCGGTTAAAACCCAATTCAGCCAGCAGATGGGCGCGCTTTGGATCAACAGATCTCGGATCGATCTCGATGGAATACTCACCCTCAGGCAGAAAATCGAATCGAGAACGCAAAATATGCATCAACCGACGCATTTCATCGTCGGACAGGAATGTAGGTGTACCGCCGCCCCAATGCAGTTGGGTCACTGAACGAGAACCGCTCAAGGTTTGCAGTTGCATATCGACTTCCCGCTCTAGGTAATCTAGATAAAGGGAAGATTTCTTATGGTCTTTGGTGATGACCTTGTTGCAACCGCAGTAGTAACAGACTGTGCTACAGAAAGGCAGATGGACATATAATGAAAGCGGTTGCTCCGGCGCTGGCCGAGTTCGCAGGGCGTCTACCAACAGTTGCGTCCCGGGATTGGCAGCAAAACGGTCTGCCGTAGGATAGGATGTGTAACGGGGTCCGCTGATATCAAATCGGCGGCATAAATCCCGATCTACCAATGCAAGTGTCGAATTGTTCATAACAGAATTATATGACTTCAAAGCCAGTATCGCAGGCCTCTAAGACAAATTCCGGATCTGATTGCCAGAAAGGATCTGTCGACTTCACTGAAGTGAAGGCTCATTGCCAGAACTGCGATATGAATCCGGTGTGCCACCCCCCAGGTTTACAAACCGAGGATATGGATTCTTTAGACCAGTGGTTTCCAACGCGACGTCGTCTTAAACGTGGCGAGTCACTATACGAAATTGGCGAGCCATTCACCGCTATTTACGCCGTACGCAGCGGCTTTTTCAAAACCCTGCTGCCATCGCAGGAGCAACGCGATCAGGTCACCGGTTTTCAGATGACTGGTGAGATCCTGGGAATTGACGGGATTGGAAGTGGCAGCCATGCCTGTAAGGCAGTGGCACTTGAGGCCAGCGAGGTTTGCATGATGCCTTACGGCAGCATCGAAGAGTTGGCCTCAAACCTACCCAATCTGCACGCACACCTTAACAAGCTTATGAGCCAGCGGATTGTGCAGGATCAGACAGCCTTCCAGATTCTGGCCAATCTTCGTTCCGAATCACGTTTGGCTGCATTTCTCCTCGACCTGGGCAAAAGGTTTTCGCATCTTGGCTACTCACCGAATACCTTCGTATTGCGGATGACTCGGGAAGAAATTGGCAGCTATTTAGGCCTTTCTCTCGAAACCGTGTCGCGACTATTTTCAAGATTCCAGGAAGATGGCCTAGTTGACGTACAAACACGCCATTTACAAATTACACAGCCTGAAGCCCTTGCTGAAATGGCTTCCGGAAAAGCCGCCCACTAGTATTACGTTAGGAATAAGTTCATGTTCAAACATATCCTGTTACCGATTGATGGCTCAGAACTGTCTTTAATGGCAACGCGCCGTGCCGCGGAGTTCGCCAGCGAAATCAAGGCAACCATTACCCTTCTCTTTGTTAAACCCGAATATCCGGTTAGCTACTACGGTGATGGTGCGCTCATCGATCCGACAACACCTGAAGAGTTTGGCAAGCTGACGAAATCGATCGCTGACCGGAACTTGAAAAGTGCAGCAGATATCTGCACAGCCGCCGGCATCTCTTTCACTGTTCATACAGAAACAAGCGACATTCCCTATGAATTCATCATTCAGACCGCAGAAGATAAAAAATGTGATCTGATATTCATGGCATCACATGGACGTCGTGGTATCACCAGTTTGTTGCTAGGCAGCGAAACTCAAAAAGTACTGACGCATTCCAAGATACCTGTACTGGTGTATCGTTAAAACACCTTTCAATAGCCACTAAAAAAGCAGCCTAGGCTGCTTTTTTAGTGTTTGTAGCTGAACGCTAGTTTTAGCGTCAGGCTTTTTTAACGTAAGCCGAACACCAACCAGCAGCAGCAACATCCTTGCCCGCAAAAATAGGACATGGACCCGATCCGCCAGCTTTACCCTGATACAGCGAACAGTTGCCACAATTTTGTCCTGCTGCAAACTTAGGGAACTTAGCCTTGTCAGCCTTCGACGCATTCGCGACATAACCTAGCGACTTGGCTTGAGGATCTGATTCGGATACAGGTGTACCCGCACTCGCCTTGCCAAAAAAGGTCATGGCTGCACCGGCTACCAGACTGGACTTCAGGAACTTACGACGCGTCAAAGACATACTTATCTCCTCGATTGTTAACGAACTGCACTAACGGTTAGTAGCTTACTTCAATAACGGGCATCTTTGGGTTTTTCACCATTCGGCCAATCTTTGCTTTTATCGGCAAAATCAGTTCGTTTGATGTGCGAGAAATATTCTGCCACATCAACCGCTTCCTGATCTGAAAGACCACCATGTCCTAAGGGGAATTTTGTTGAATGCCCCATAGGCATGTTGCTTTTTATAAATGCAGCTGCAGTGTATGTTCGAGCCATACCTGCCTCGATGTTAAATGACTCGTCGAACAAAAGCACCATCGGGTTTCTGAACACCCTGGCCGTTAGCCTACGAATGTTTAGTCATAGCTTTCTGCATGATCCGTTGGCATCAAGACGTAATCGAGTGATTTGAGATTTCGTTGGTGTGTTTTTTTCATGAACGTGTTGTATTGAT
>JBPCSW010000342.1:0-3367 GCA_051006675.1 Fluviibacter sp. | reverse complement strand
TTGACAGCTTGGATGTCTAGCTCACCTGTTGGGATGCAGACGCTTACGCCGCCGTTGTCGTTTGTGAAGATGATGACTTGTGCCATGTTTATTCCTTAGTTTCCAAAAATTGCTACGCTAATTTCAGCGTTATCTGTTTGAGCTGCCGTTGTTGCTGCCGATGTAATAACACGAAAAAGACTTGTCGTTCGTGTACCTGTATAAGCCCCACCAATTCTGTTTAAACCGGGTGTATCACTTACACCAATTAAACCAGCGTAATTTGCATCAGTTAAAGCCGTAGTAAAGTTAACAGAGTAATCACCTGTTCCGTTATATGTAACAGAACTTACGTTGTAAGAAGCGTTGATTGCTCTTGTTGCAGTTCCTTTGTAATTTAACCAAGCCAAAGCATTGGTGGTCACGCCGTTACTCTGAACCTTGAGAACTCCAGAGCCATCAGCAGTCTGGACAATTCCGTTTGTAGGGGATGCGTTGATTGTGGTCGTCAATTTATGCTCCTATTAACGGAAAATTGCAATTTGAACATACGCGGGATCATCTTGAGTAATGTTTGCGTAACAAGTAACAACCCTACAGGCAGAAGTCGTTGCTGAATATTGTCCGATAAAACGAGCAGCGTTTAAACTACCGCCTGAACCTGTACCATTTAAAGCAGCAGAACCGCTAACAACATAATTAGCATCCGGCAATGCGTTTGTAAAATTCACCGTATAGTCACCAGTACCGTTATCCGTGATCGAAGACACGTTGAACGATGCACGAATCGCCACAGCGCCTGTACCGTTGAAATTCACCCAAGCACGACACAGCGTACCCGTCTGAGTACCATTACCATCATTGAACTGAGGCGGTGTTCCTGCTGTGCTTGACTGCACAACATCCGATTTAAGAGTTCCGTAAGCCATCTCGTATCCTTAAACAATGGTCCAAACGCTGCCAGTGGGCACAGTCACCGTGACGCCATCAGCGATTGACACAGGACCAAATGTACCAGCGTTGTAGCTGGTCGGTATAGTGTAATCGGTTGTGACGGTTTGGCCGTTCAAAATGAAGATCGTATCCGATCCACCACCAGTGGCGCCACCACCCAACTGACCCCACGCGCTGCCGCTGTAACCTTCGTACTTGGCGATTGTGCTGTTGTAGCGGATGTCGCCATCCACAGGCGACGCTGGACGCTGCGCTGTCGTACCGACGTTGAGCTTCAAAGCACTGGTGGCGTCGAGGGTCAACTTGCCGGCGATCTCAACAGTCGAATCAAACGTCACAGGGTCTGTGAAGTCGGCGGTGCTCTCGAAGATGGCTGCGCCAGTGACGTTCAGGGTCGTGAAGGTCGCAGCGTTGGGCGTGCCGCTACCGATGACAGGTGGCGAGGCGAACGAATTGGTCGTAACTGGCACCGAGATGTAGTCAACGGTGTACAGCGTGACATCGTCAGCGTCTTTGAGGATGTATTTGTAGCTGGTGGTGTCAGGCAACCAAACGCTGGCCTCACCGTTGGAGTCCAAAATGACGGGGTTGGTGTTGGCGGTGTTGCCTGTGTAGTCTGTGTAGCTGGCCAACGGCGTGGTCGTGCCAGCCGCATAGGTGTACAGCTTACCGCCGACGAGCGGCAGCCCGTCAGATCCGAAGAACTGTAGCTTTGGTGGGGGTGATAGTGATGCCATCTTTAATTCCTTTGGCCAACGCCATTGATTTCAACTCTATAGCGGAGTTTGTTTTGGTCCGCCGGCGTTTGCGCCGCCGCTGTAGCCGCTGGTTTTGCCAAGCTATTCACCACTGCGTTTGTAGGCCCCTTGCCTGCTTGGCGCGCCATAGCTTTTTCAATCGCATCCGCCGCCAAAGCAGGACTAGACAGCTCACGCGCCAATTCTAACGCTACTTTGTCGTCCATTTGTCCAGACAGACGTTTAACGACGTTGTTAAAAATTGTGATCGGCGTGCTGAGCAAATGGGGGAAAGGCAAACCACTTTGCGCTGCGGCTTCGGTGGCAGATCCTTGACCTGTTGGGCCTGCTGGGCGGCCTTCTTTAGCCAAGCGCTGATATTCAGCTTGACGCGCCAAATCATCACGCACAGAATTGACCGCTTGCATTTGACGCGGTGTAAAACCTTTAGTCAAATCAGTAACGCGTTTTTCCACGGCCAAGGCGTTTGATCCTGGTAACAAAGGTGGCGCCAACTTGTTGCCGCTGGCATCTGCCATTTCACGAATTTTGGCTAATCGATCCGCATCTTTTCCAATCACATCAAAACGCTGTGACAAGTTCATGCCTGCATCGTCCAAAATCGCAATCGGGTTTTTGTATTCTTTCATGAACTGAGCATGCTTGGCGCGGTCGACCTCACCAGTCACTGCGTTCGTCACTTTTTGACGATACAGGTCTTCAATGCCAGCGCGCGCGGTGACCATGGCGTCGGGGTTTTTGCCGAACATTTCGACAAACTGGCCTGCCTCACGCTCACCCTTAGGCTGAAAGAACTTAGTGACCACATCATCAGCGTTCAGCTTGGGCTCGTTCAAAGACGTCTGTTTGAACAGGTTGGCGTTGATACCAGTCTTGAAGCGCGGCACAAACTCAGTACGGTACAGATTGACCGCGTCAGCATACGCTGTCTTGGCAGCCGCAGGCAAGGTTTCGCTTTTGCCAATAGCGTCATCAATGGCAGTATGCAGTTGACCTAAATTGCGTAGCGTTGAACTAGCGGTCGGGTTCATCGAAGACTTGGCGGCGGCGATGTCAGCGTTGATGGCTTTGCGAATATCGTCAAGTTGCTGTAGTGTGGCTTCAGGTGTTGGTAAAACTTCTTCCGATGTTTTCACCAATTTGGACGACAGTTTTCCTTTACCTACCGGCGCTTCTGGTGCTGGTTTGGCTTTGAATGACAATAGCTTTCGTACTGTTTCAGGTGCTGTCTCAGACGCAAAGTCTGATAGCTTACGTCCAAGAATAGATTCGGCTTGGTCAACCACGCCACTTACATCGATTTTGGCGTCGCCAGCTTCATCAAAGGCTTTCTTGTATGCGGGTTCGATCACGCCCTTCTTGACAATTTCGCGTTCTTTGTTGGCGGCGGCCAGCAAGGCTTCACCGGCTTCACGTGGGGTAACTGTCGTTGATCCTAAACCATTTTCAATTTTGGCTTTGACTTTGTCAATGACGCGTTGAAAACGCTCGCCAACACGGCCTTCTTGAGCTAAACGCGCTTCGTTGGTTACGCGGGCTTGAGTGGAATATTCCGTAGTTGCGCCTGGCACTTCTTTAAGCTTTTCTTGCAATGCCGAAAAACGTGTGCTACCAACAGGCGCAGCGACCTCACCTGCAGTAGGCGCGGAGCCTGGCACGATCACGGCGTTCTTGTC
>JBPCSW010000341.1:0-3786 GCA_051006675.1 Fluviibacter sp. | reverse complement strand
CTACTCCAGCGCTGCGGATTCAATACAGCCGGACTATTTGTCATGGATGGTTCTAAACGCTCCGCACATGCCAATGCCTACTTCACCGGCTTTGGCAAAAACAGACGCATTGTGCTTTTTGATACCTTGATCAATCAGCTGTCACCCAACCAGCTGGAAGCCGTACTGGCCCATGAAATAGGCCACTACCAGTGCAAACACCTGCAAAAAAGGCTTTCGATGATGGCCTTGATATCTCTTGCACTACTCTGGACGCTGTTTCAATTACTCGACGCCTCCTGGTTCTACATGGCACTTGGCGTAGAGGTCGCCAACCCGGCAACCGCGCTGGCACTCTTTAGCCTGGCCATGCCGCTCTGCCTGCTGCCGCTAACCCCTTTGAGCAACGCTCTCTCACGTAAACACGAGTATGAAGCGGATGCCTATGCGGCCCAACAGAGTAATCCACAAGAATTAATTGATGCGCTGATAACCATGTACCGTGAGAATGCCGCCACGCTGACACCCGATGCGGTTTATTCGCTATTTCAGGATAGCCACCCCCCTGCAACGCTGCGTATCGCTCACCTTTTGGCACAAGCCGGCAAACCCGCATGAGCATCTCTTTCACCGCCCGCATCATCGCCAGCCATGGTCGACACTATGTGGCTCGCGATAACAACGGCAAACTCTGGCATTGCATTGCCCGGGGGAAGAAACACGAGGTGTCCGTTAACGATGTGGTCACACTAACTGACCTAGGTAATTCGGGTGATGTCACGCAGCCACAGGCCGTGATTGAACAGACCGAACCCAGACAGAATCTCTTCCGCCGCTCAGATCAGTTCAAAGACAAAGCCATTGCAGCAAACGTTGATCAGGTCTGGTTTGTGGTCGCTACCGAACCCTCGTTTGATCCGGAGTTACTCTCCCGCTGTCAGGTGGCCTGCGCTGCCGAAGAAATCGGTTTCACGATACTACTAAACAAGTCCGACCTTACTGATCTGCTGCCGCGAGCCGAGGAGCTGATTGCCCCCTTCCAGGCGATTGGTATCCCGGTCGTTCATACATCGACCCTGACGGGTGTCGGCATTAAACACCTGCAACAGCAAATTACTGGGCAATCCACCGTGCTGACCGGACAATCCGGCATGGGCAAATCATCGCTGATCAATGTATTAGTGCCCAATGCCAAAGCCACCATCGGTGAAATATCTCACTATCTGGATACAGGTAGACACACGACCACAACGGTACAGGCTTACCAAACCGACAATGAAACCACCGTTATCGATGTGCCGGGGCTGCAAGTCTTTGGGTTATCGCACCTGACTGATGAACAGATCTTGCTGGCCTTTCCCGAGTTTCGACCGCATCTGGGCGATTGTCGTTTCCGTGATTGCCGGCACCTCAATGAACCAGGTTGCGCCTTCAGACAGGCAGTGGATGCGGACACCGCGACCCAGACACGACTGGAACTATTGCGCCAGTTGCTGATTGAAAATAAATCACGGCTATAAAAAAACCGCCCCTGAGGGCGGTTTCTGTCTCAAACGTTAACTAATTAGCAACGTTCGAAAATAACGGCAATACCCTGACCACCACCGATACACATGGTGACCAGCGCGTACTTACCACCGATACGGTTAAGTTCGTACACGGCCTTGGTAGCGATGAATGCGCCCGAGCAGCCCACCGGGTGACCCAGTGCAATGGCACCACCGCTCGGGTTAGTCTTGGCTGGATCCAGACCCAGAACCTTCATCACGGACAGTGCCTGAGCCGCAAAGGCTTCGTTCGATTCGATGACGTCCATCTGATCCAGCTTCAGACCGGCCTTCTTGAGGGCCAGCTGAGTTGCCGGGATCGGACCTTCACCCATCTCATGGTTCGGCACACCGGCAACGGCGTAGGAAACGATACGCGCCAGCGGCTTCTGGCCAGCCTTAACGGCCGTAGCGGCATCTGCCAGCACAAAGAATGCGGCGCCATCGTTGATGCCCGAAGCGTTACCAGCGGTAACGGTACCATTTTCTTTCTTGAAAGCCGGCTTCATCTTAGCCAGCGATTCCATGGTCGTGCCGGCCTTGACGTGCTCATCAGTGTCGAATACGACCTCTCCCTTGCGGGTTTGTTTGACGATCGGCACGATCTGCGACTTGAAGTGACCAGCTTCGATAGCAGCGGCAGCACGGCGTTGTGATTCAACGGCAAAGGCATCCTGCGCTTCACGGCTGATGCCATGCTTGGCAGCTAGGTTTTCAGCGGTGATACCCATGTGGCCAACGCCAAATGGGTCAGTCAGTACGGCAACCATGCTATCGATAGCCTTGGTATCACCCATGCGGGCACCGGTACGCAGGGCCGGCATCATGTAGCTGGCTTTGGACATGACTTCAACACCGCCACCAATACCGTAGTCGGCATCGCCCAGCATGATGTTCTGGGCCGTGGTGACAATACCCTGCAGGCCAGAGGCACACAGGCGGCTGACCTGCATGGCAACAGAATCCATCGACAGACCAGCCTGGATGGAAGCAACGCGGGACACATAGGCATAACGCGAATCTGTCGGCATCGTGGTGCCCACCGTTACGTAGTTGATCGCCAGAGGATCAACACCGGAACGGGATACGGCTTCCTTCATGACGGTGCCGGCCAGCTCACACGGCTCCATGTCTGCCAACGAACCACCAAAAGCGCCGATGGCCGAACGAACTGCACTCAGTACAACAACGTCTCTGCTCATGCTTCTGTCTCCCAACCTATACTGGTTTTATAAGAATTAAATGCCTACCCAAGCGGCAAGCCCAACAACTGCGAGTAGTATCACCCACAAAATCAAAGCGCGCCAGACCAGACCAATTGCCGATGGCAAAGCGGCTGGCGTTGCTTCTTCACCTACCCCGATTTCAGGGCGGTCGGAAACTATTTCATCATCAATAACCGGTGAAGGACTTAGGGCTCCGCCAAGCTTTACGCCAAGGGCACCGGCTCCTGCAGCAACAATCACGCCCGCGGTGTGATCGCGCCAGCTTTTGGCCTGTTCCCGCCAGCAATAGAGCGCATCTTCGAAGTTGCCGACAATGGCAAAAGCAACTGCCGTCATACGTGCAGGCAACCAATCAATGAGTGCAAATGCCTGACGGGCAAAAGCGCCAAATTGACGGCGTTTTACCTGGACTTCTTCAGCCGCGTGTTCACCGACCACTTCTTCATCCTTGCGTTCACTGCCGTTCCAGTGTGTCGCCAGAAATGCCGAAAGACGATAAAACACAGCGCCGACTGGGCCAAACACTACGAACCAAGCCAGCACACCGAATACGTGGCGGTGCGATGCCAGAACACCAGTTTCAATCGCCAGACGCGCAATTTCATCAGAACTGGCATTGTCCGGACATTCGCTATTCCAGGCCTTCATGGCCTTGCGTGCAGCGGGTACATCATCAGCCTGCAGCGCTTCGTTAACCGCAGTAAACGAATGGCAGAACTGGCGGAAACCCAGGGTGAGATACAACACTAGCACGCCGAAGGCCAAGCCCAACAGGATATTGATGCTGGATAACAGGACGTCAAGAACTGTGGCTAAAAATACACCCCCCCCAACAACCAGCAACCAGGCCAGAAAGCCATGTTGACGATTGCCCGAGTCAAACACACTCTCGACCCAGTTTGAAATTCGGGTGAGTGGTGCGCCTTCAAAACGGGCATAAGGCAGTGGGCGTACCTTTTCAATCAGGAGGGCGAGAATCAGTACAACTAGTTTCATAGATCTAAAAGCCTGTCATTCCGCACGGATGCCAGTAC
>JBPCSW010000340.1:0-5516 GCA_051006675.1 Fluviibacter sp. | reverse complement strand
GGGCTACAAGTACCAGTTCATCACGCTGGCTGGCATCCACATCAACTGGTACAACACCTTCCAGTTTGCCAATGCATACGCTCAAGGCGAAGGCATGAAGCACTACGTCGAAATGGTGCAAGAGCCCGAGTTCGCCGCTCGCGAAAAGGGTTACACCTTCGTCTCGCACCAACAGGAAGTCGGTACCGGTTATTTCGACGAAGTCACCACCGGGATTCAAGGTGGCTCATCCAGCGTCAAGGCGCTGACCGGGTCGACCGAAGAAGAACAGTTCCACTAAGAACTGTCATGCTTCAGCAGAAACAGCACCTACGGGTGCTGTTTTTGTTGGTTCGTTGTTTGTGTCTGTGCCAGAACTCCGGCTAAACTGTCCGGGTATTACCTCCCCAACAGTCAACCCAGAATTCAAGGACTCCATCATGACCCAGACCGTTACGCTCGGCGGCAACTCCATTCAAGTTGGTGGCACGCTGCCCAAAGCCGGGAGCACCGCACCGGCACTCAAACTTGTCGCGAAAGATCTGAGCGATGTCTCACTCGACAACTATGCCGGCAAGCGCAAGGTGCTGAACATTTTTCCGAGCGTGGATACGCCGACCTGTGCCACCTCGGTTCGTACCTTTAACGCTAAGGCCGCACAACTACAGAACACCGTTGTGCTCTGCATATCCGCCGACCTGCCGTTCGCCCAATCGCGCTTCTGTGGCGCCGAGAAGCTGGATAACGTACAGACGCTATCGACCATGCGTGGTCGCGAATTCCTGCAGCACTATGGCGTGGCCATAGAATCAGGCCCAATCGCCGGCTTGGCAGCGCGCGCCGTGCTGGTGCTCGATGAAAACAACCGCGTTCTGCACAGCGAACTGGTCAGTGAAATCAAGAACGAACCCAACTACGATGCAGCATTGGCCGTTCTTTCCTAACACTTGGCTGACTTCTAACGCTTACGCTCTACTGGCTGCTGCGGCAGCCAGTAGTCTTTTTGGGCATAGGCGTCTTTTAATAGATCCACAAAAGCGCGCACCTTGAGTGGCAAGTGCCGACGTTCCGGAAATACCGCATAGATACCGACGGGCGGTGCCGCCCAGTCATCGAGCACACTGACCAATCGCCCCGATTGCAGGTCCTCACCCACTTCCCACATAGAACGCCAGGCCAGCCCGTCACCCGAACGTGCCCATTCGGCCAACACAACCCCATCGTTGCATTCCATTGGCCCTTTGACACGAATGGAGCGGGTTTTAACATGCACCCCACCCGTCGTCTGGCTCGCCCGGAAGGTCCAGCCACGTTGCGGCCCCAGGGCCAGACATTCGTGCTTCAGCAACTCATCCGGTGTCTGCGGCTCACCACGTCGCGCCAGATATTCCGGCGCCCCAACGACCACGCGACGCATCTCGGCCAAGCGTACCGAGACCAAGTTGGAATCCGCGAGTTCGCCCAGACGGATCCCGCAATCGAAACCCTCATTCACCAGATCGACCAGTCGGTCTGACAGATCCAGTGTGACACTTACCTCCTGATGCTGCGCGAGGAAGCGTTGGACGTGTGGTGCCACATGACGCCGGCCAAACCCGGCTGGGGCAGTTACCCGCAGGTGACCGCTAGCCTGAATACTGCCGCGCGCAGCGGATGCCTCGGCACTCGCCAGGTCATTCAGGATCCGCACGCAGTCTTCCAGATAATTCTGACCGGCTTCAGTGAGCGACACACGTCGCGTCGTCCGGTGGATGAGCTGTGACCCCAGGCGTTCTTCCAATGCGTCCAGACGCCGTGCCATGATGGCCGGCGTCACGCCTTCAACCCGCGCCGCTGCGGACAAGGACCCGTGTGTCGCGACCAGTACCAGCGCCTGCATTTCCTTGAATGGGTTCATGGAGACTCCGAATGCTATTTAATACTTAAAGTATAAGAAGAATGGATATTTTTACACCTTTTAATTCCATTTTGCCTGGAATAGAATTCAACCTGTTGAATTTTTTTCCGACTTTTTTAACGCATTCCTTTTGATTGACTGGAGTTCCTGATGAGCCTCAAACTACCTGCCGGCGTTCAGATGAACGCCCCGATCGGCGCTCGCTACGAAGAAATCCTGACCCCGGAAGCCCTCGAGTTTGTCGCCAAACTGCACCGCGCTTTCGAGCCGCGTCGTCAGGAATTGCTGAAGAAGCGGGTCGAGCGCCAGGCCCGTATCGATGCCGGTGAAATGCCGGACTTTCTGCCGGAGACCAAAGCTATCCGCGAAGGCGACTGGAAAATCGCCCCGCTGCCAAAGGCGCTAGAGCGTCGTCGCACCGAGATCACCGGCCCGGTCGAAGCCAAGATGATCATCAACGCCTTCAACTCGGGCGCTGACTCCTACATGACCGACTTTGAAGATTCGAATAGCCCGAACTGGGAAAACCAGATCCAGGGTCAGATCAATCTGTACGACGCCATCCGTCGCAAGCTGGCTTTTAAAACCGATGCCGGCAAAGAATACAAACTGAACGACAAGATCGCCACCCTGCAGATCCGTCCGCGCGGTTGGCATCTGGACGAGAAGCACGTGCTGGTCGATGGCCAACGCGTTTCCGGCGGCATCTTCGACTTCGCCGTGGTCTTCTTCCATAACGCCAAGGAACAGATCGCCCGCGGCGCCGGCCCCTTCTTCTATTTACCGAAGATGGAAAGCCATCTGGAAGCCCGTCTGTGGAACGACATCTTCGTGATGGCCCAGAACGAAATCGGTTTGCCGCAAGGCACGATCAAGGCCACCGTACTGGTCGAAACCATTCTCGCCACGTTCGAGATGGAAGAAATCCTGTACGAACTGCGCGAGCACTCGGCAGGCCTGAATGCAGGCCGCTGGGATTACATTTTCAGCTGCATCAAGAAATTCAAGAAGAACAAGGATTTCTGTCTGGCCAATCGTGGCGCTATCACCATGGAAGTACCCTTCATGCGTTCGTACGCGCTGGCGCTGGTCAAAGCCTGCCACAAGCGCGGCGCACCGGCCATGGGCGGTATGTCGGCGCTGATCCCGATCAAGAACGATCCGGTTGCCAATGAAAAAGCGCTGGCCGGCATTCGCCACGATAAAGCACGCGACGCCAACGACGGCTTCGATGGCGGCTGGGTGGCGCACCCGGGTCTGGTGTCGATCGCGGCCGAAGAATTCCAAAAGGTGCTGGGCGATCGCCCGAACCAATGGGACAAGCAACGCACTGAAAACTTCGGCGCCAAGGATTTCCTCAACTTCCAACCGGAACAGCCGATCACCGAAGCTGGTCTACGCAACAACATCAACGTCGGTATCCACTACCTCGGTAGCTGGCTGGCTGGTAATGGTTGCGTCCCCATCCACAACCTGATGGAAGATGCCGCCACCGCCGAGATCTCGCGTTCGCAGGTCTGGCAATGGGTCGTTTCGCCGAAGGGTGTGCTGGATGATGGCCGCAAGGTCACCGTCGAGATGGTTCGTCCGATGATTGCCGAAGAGCTGGCCAAGGTCAAAGCCACCGTCAGCGCCCAAGGCGAAAAGACCGATACCTACGATCAGGCCGCTGTGATTTTCGATAAGATGTCACTGACGCCGGAGTATCCGGAGTTCCTGACACTGCCGTTGTACGAAGCCATGGCCTAATAGGCATTGCACTCTAAGACGGCACCTGCGGGTGCCGTCTTCATTTGAGGGACTACCCGATGATTGCTGCGCTGACCTGGTTACTGCTCTACCAACTCGCGGGCGAAGTACTGGCGCGCGTGCTATCGCTGCCCGTGCCAGGGCCGGTCATCGGTATGGCGTTGCTCTTTTGCACCCTGGTTATTCGCGGCCACTTGGGTCGTCCCATACCTCAAACGATGCAACACACGGCACACGTGCTGTTACAACATCTCTCACTGCTCTTCGTCCCGGCCGGCACCGGTGTGATGATTTATCTGCAGCTGATTGCCGATGAATGGCTACCGATTACTGCGGCCCTCATCGTCAGCACGATCGGTGGCATGGCCGTCACCGCCCTGCTCTTGAAAGCGTTGACGCGTCGCCAACCAACTGCGGAGGCACGCGATGCCTGAACGTCTGAATCAGACCTGGGTCTACCTGTCCGCCTCGCCACTGTTCTGGCTAACCATGACACTCGTTGCCTACCAACTCGCGTTTCATATCTACCAGCGTTGCGGCCAACGCCCCATTGCCAACCCTGTACTGATTTCCATCGTCTTGCTCGTCTCATTGCTCACCGCAACCGGCACGCCCTACCATCAGTATTTCGAGGGTGCGCAATTCGTACATTTTCTATTGGGGCCCGCCACGGTGGCGCTTGCCATCCCGCTCTATGGTCAGTTCCGTAAGCTGGTCAGCATGGCAGGCCCCCTGGCCATCGCGCTCATGGGTGGCTCGCTCACCGCCATGTTGAGCGCTGTTCTGGTCGGGCATTTGTTTGGCGGCACCCTACCCACGCTGCTCTCGATGGCTCCCAAGTCGGTCACCACGCCCATCGCCATGGGCATCGCCGAAAAGATCGGCGGACATCCCTCGCTCGCTGCGGTCATGGTCATCGTCACCGGCATCCTTGGCGCCATGGTGGTGCAGACACTGTATCGCTGGCTCAAGATTCGTGACGATGCCGTAGGCGGCTTTGCACTCGGTGTTGCCGCCCATGGCATTGGCACCGCACGCGCCTTCCAGATTAGTGAAACAATGGGCGCCTTTGCGGCATTGGGCATGGGGCTGAACGGCCTCTTAACCGCCGTCGCCCTACCCGGCATTGTGAGCTGGATTAAACCCTGGCTGCAATAATCGCGCAGCTTAAACCAACACTAACTCGCAGGGCGTTGACCACGTCAGTGCGGCTGTCTGCCAACGCTGCGCCCAGGCACTGGGGCCAAACAGGCGAACCTGTTTAACGCCCGCCTGCTTCACCAACGATGCGGCCACCGCCTCATCCACATAAATCACATTGAACAAGCCATCGGGCAAGCCGCATTGCCCACAGAGTTCGGCCAGCGCCAGCGCACAGGACGGCGCGTTGGGTGATGGCACCAGCGTCACTGCCCCGCCCCGCACGATCACGGGCAGCACCAGTTTTACCGCAGCCGACAACGGCATGCCCGGGCCGGCCAGCGCCAATGTCGAATGACCCGGACCTGTCGGCCGAACTTCGCCAATCACGGGTTGCGCCAGCAAGGTTTGCACGTACTCGATCGCATTCGCGACATCGGCTTTACCGGCATCCAGATGGGTGTGACTTTCTACCGCAGAAAGACCGGCAAAGTGCGCCGCTAATTCTTCCAGCGCCGCCACCAGTTCTTTGAGAAAAACATGCATGGCCGCCGGCAAGAGTCCAGCCGCCTGGTTGGCGCTATCGATCGCCGTCACCGCCAAAGCCTGATCTACCAATGGCACGCGCCGGATGAGACGCTGCGTTGCAGATTCGCGAATCTCGTGAAAGACCGGCACCATCGTCAGTACCGGACGACCATTAATCCACAGCGGTATCGCCGGCGCTTCGCGCGGCGGCAGCGTACAACAA
>JBPCSW010000339.1:0-9938 GCA_051006675.1 Fluviibacter sp. | reverse complement strand
GTACCACCCTGGCCGTCGCTAATTTCATAGGGAAAACTTACAATTCCCGAAAAACCCAAAGCGGGCGTAAACGTGATAATGCCAGCAGCACTGATACTCACCGTGCCGTTAGTCACTAAGATCGTCTGTGCCAACCCCGGCGTCAAAAGCACGCCATTAATACTCAAAATAGTTAACGAGCCGCCATCGCTGTCACTATCACCTGTCAACGGGTTAATCGTAATTGTGGCGCCTCTTTCAACGGTGTAGCTGTCATCCACCGCAACTGGTGGGGCATTAACCGCAGGCGTTTCTGTTTGAGATGTCTGCGTCACTTCGGACATCAGCGATGTCGCTGCAGGCTGAGTTGAAGTTGTGGTCGTTGTAACGGTAGCAATAGGTTGGGCAACAGTTGGTTGCGTTGTTGCTGCCGGGCTTAGCTCGGGCACACGAACGGCTTTAAGCCCGGGAGTCTCCGCCAATGGGGCTTGCTGGGTTTGCGTAAGCTGTTGGGTTAACTCGGGGTTATATGTGCGGCGTCCTACGCCATCTGCAACGGGTTCCTCAGACGGCACATCAGGATTCGTCGCACCCAAGGTACCCAGTACGTTGGTGTTGGGTATATTCGTGGTATTGAATAAGCTGGGATTATCCGGCTCGGGCGCATTCCCCGTTTGAACAGATGCGGCTACACCACTTGCTGGCGCCGTTTGATCTAATGTGGCTGGCGCTTGCTGCAGCGACGTTAAATCATCAAGATGCTGCGCATCCGCTGATTGCTGGGTTGTTGAAGTATTTGCCTCGGCCATGTTATTCCGCTACCTTTCACCAACCTAAGTTCTTGATACTAGACAATGTAGCTCATGGAATCCTCTATTTCAACCATTACTTTAGTTATATAACCAAGGTTATATATTTCTCAGTAAGGGTCCATAAGGGTTTTTTTATAACAGGCAATAAATGCGTTTTGATCTGATTCCCCGATACAGACTGATGCTACTCGCAGGGTTCTATCGTAAAGTTCTGCTTTATCCATACGGTAAGCCACTGATTGCGCTTCATAAAATGCTGATCGAGTATTTAAATAGTGCGCATCAAATCCAACCAGCCCCATGCGTCTTAGCTCCTGGTCATTTAAGCGGTGGACCCCTCGCAAGGCATGCGCTTCCATGGTTTCGTAGAGTTCGGGCTGGACGCCCATCTCTGAGAAGTAGGCTCGGGCCTCTTTTTTAAAGTTGGCGAATGCCTGGCGCGCCCCCGGTTCTTTATCGAGATCCACTTCGCGCAGCACTTTGGCATTATCGTCGCTGACGGTTACCCGACCACTGTGAACCCCAACGCTGTAAGCGCTGGCGCCACGCACTACCCCGCCTGCCAGAACAAAGACACAAGCACTGGCGCAATCCCCCGTTACAAAGACATGCGCGTTGGCTTGTCGTAAAAGGCGGCCAATCTTCATGGCAGCCCCACCATCGCCTCCTTTGCTGTCAATCAGCACAATTAACCCCGCAGGGATAGGATCCCCAGACACTAATCCCATATTTTTTTGCACCGTGCCCAGAAGTTTGCGCGATATGGCGCCTTTGATTTTCATGGTCACGATGCGCCGCGATGGTGATGAGGCGCTCTCCAAGTTAGGCGCTGCTGGGGCATTCTGGATTTGCGCTGTGAGGTTGGCACCTTGTGCCTGGACGCAGGTTGTCGCTAAAGCAAGGCAAACCAAAAGGAGCCAAGCGCCAAGCCCAGCCCACCATTGTGAAGCTCTATGCGGGGAGGACATCCGCTGGGATCTCGAGTTGGCGGATCGCCTCTGCGAGCAAAGGGTCTCGGAGCTGAACATCGCCCGACCTGGTCGGAATTAGAATGCCTAGCGCAGTTAACTCCTGCAAGGCCGCTTGAAGCTCATGGTGCGGGTTATCAAATGCGGGGAGTATTGACTTAAATAAAATGACATTTTGGCGCGCTGCCTTGAGCATAATCTCTTTGGCCAACGGCGAGACATCATCTAACAACGACTGAACCGCCGCTCTCAGACCTTCCTCTAATTGGACAAAACCCGGCAACTCCAATGTAAATGCCCTTGATAAGGGCAACCCGGTACCTTTGGCACCCAACGTGCGAATGGTGGCCTTGGATTTACCATCCGCAGGCACGACGGCGGCGACGAGCGTATGAGTGGCGGCCAATCGGTCCACGCCTTTGGCCGTCAATAATGATCTGAACGTGTTTAAACTTTGATGTCCGTAGAGCAGAATACACAAAGGCTTATCTTTAGCAAGAACGCCCAAACGCTCGGCGAGACGCTCCCCTGCGCTCATTCGGGAATTTCTTGGGTTATTTTCGCTGTCGCCAAATGCAGTATCGATCTGCACCGCTAAACTGGCTAAAAGCGTCTCTCGTGATTTCGAGCTGGGCAAGCGGGCCCGAAAGACTGAGAATCCATTCGACTGGGCTATTGTGCCAATCGCTTCCAAAAGAGAGGCAATCGAGGCCGGTGTCCAGCTTGAAACTTCCAGCCATTCCGCTGTGCCCGCTGCGACACCTTTGCAAAGCGAGGCAACAAAGGGCAACCCGCCCCAACGATCGGCCAGGGTCGTGTTAGGCGACGGGTCAAATGTTAGAGCAAATACGTCCTGACGCTTTTTCTCCTGGCCTTCAGCAAACTTAGCGATCGGCCGGAGCGTTAACCAAACGTTTGCATCGGCACACAAGCGCTGGGTGAGTTGTGACACTAGCGGATAGCTTAATTTTTTGGCCAAGCCAGCCAATGACACCGCCAGTTTGAACGCATGTACCGCAAAAAGTCGCTGAGCGTTTTCGGCGACCACCTCGGTATGGCTCGCAATCCCGACAGAAAACTCATCGATATCATTAGGTAGACGCGGACGCTGCTGATGCCAATGCAGCATACACTGCACCAGATAGAGTGCGCGCTCGGCATCATCTTCGTGCGCCCGCGGGTGTCCAAACCAGATAAGCGCACCGCCATCAGGGAGCACCATATGCTGGCCATCCAGCGCTGTGGCCAAGCGTTCAAGCTCATGATGCAGGGCAACCAGAAAAATATCTTTTTGCGCTAACTCTGCCGTCGCCAGAGACGGATGATCTTTGATAGCAAAAGCAACGGCTGATATCAGACGCCACTGGTAACCCGCTGCTTTGGGTCTGTTCTGAAGCTGGTTGCTGGCACGACGCAAACCCGACTTAACCAGTTCTTGTGCAACGATCGCTGCCTTGGAACGATTGCTGACATTGATTTTACGAAACAGCGTAAATAGATGCTGCTTCACCGTGCCATAGGCAATTTTTAAGTCGTAGGCAATTTCTTTGTTCGATTTACCCTCGGCCAACATCTCAAGCAGCTGGACTTGCCGAGCGGTAAAATCCGGCTGGTCTACCGTGCTCTCAACAATTGCGAGGGGTGGCATAACGCTAGGGTCTTTTCGGGTTAACGCTCACGCATACCCTGGTTGAACGCAACAAACAGCGGCCGCAACAAGTAGCGCAACACCGATTGTCGATCGGTGATGATATCGGCCTGTACCGTCATACCGGGCTCAATCTTTTTGTTAACGTCGTCGTCGACATAGTTCTGATTGAAACTCACAATGACCTTGAAGTAAATATTCTGCTTCTCATCAAGTGAGCTGTAGGGCGACACCATCGACACAGTGCCATCGACGGTACCATACCGCATAAAGTCAAAGGTACCGATCTTCAAACGGGTGGACTCGCCCTTCTTCACAAAACCCACATCCGTTGGACTGACGCGCACCTCTGCATGCATACGGCCATCCAGCGGGACCACATTCATTAGCGTGCCACCTGGCGGGACAACTCCACCCACAGTGCGGAACTTGAGATCCTGAACGATGCCATCCACAGGGGAAAGCACATCAACACGCTCAAGGCGGTCACGCAACTTACCGAGTTGCTCTTCCGTTTGTGCCATTTCATTGGCCGTTGTATTCAGTTCATCAATGGCGTTTCTTTTGAATCGTAACAATTCGGATTGAGCAGCCGATAAGTTTCTCTGATCATTTAAAGCCTGAACTTTGGTGGCCAGCTTTTCCTTCGCTAGATCCGTGCGAATTGTGCTGACTTCGGCAAGAATTTTGATTTCGGCCTGTAGCTGCTGCAACTGATCACGTGAAGTCTTTAGCGTGAGTTCCTGTTCAACGACCATTTGACGATAGTCGCCGGGAACCGCAGAAAAATCAGCCTTACGATCCTCTAACAATGCGCGAAGGCGCTCTGCCTTCGCATATAGTCCCCAGAATTTTGCCGAAAGGGTATCGTGTTCGGCACTGGGTTCTGTGGCATTGAGGCGCATTAACACTTCGCCCTCTTTGACTTCCTGACCATCTACAACATTGATCTCGGCAATACGACCACCATCCACATGCTGGATAATCTTGACGGCTTGAATCGGCATAATCTGGCCGGGTGCCACAGCGACCACGTCTAGTGTGGCAAACATCGACCAGATCAGAAAGATCGCCCGCGTGTAGGCCACCAATTTGACGGTGGTCTTGAGGTATTTGGGCGGCGCCGCTTCTTCAAGCAATACGGCCTTGGCCAGATGGTTATCCGTCCGGTTTCCGAGTGATACCGGCGGCGGATTTCGTTGACCGTTAGACTGATTTGGACTCATAAGTCGACCCGTTGTTTGTAGGTGTCATTAAATTAAGCAGCGGTAGGTGCACGCATGAGATCGGCTGGCGCCCCTGCGGCGCGCAGGTAACCCTTGTCGAACACCAGAAGCGTGTCGGCGAGGCGGATGTGACTTGGCCGATGACTGATAAACAGCACCGTCGATTTGCCCTTGAGTGACTTAAGGACTTCCATAAAGCGATAATCGGCTTCGGCATCCAACCCACCGGCGGGTTCATCAAAGAGCATAATGGGCGCCCGGGTCAGATAGGCTCGGGCTAAGAGGATCTTCTGCTTGAGACTATTGGAGAGCTCGTTGGTGTTGTCGCCAACCCGCGATTCAAGCCCTTGCGGGAGCGCAATCACCTGTTCCAGGGCACCCGCCATATCCAGGGCTTGATAGACTTCGTCATCGGTCGCATCCGGGCGCGAGAAACGCAGGTTTTGAGCAATCGTTGCCCGGAATAACTGTACGTCTTGCGGCACATAGCCGATCAAACGACGCAACTCGAGCGGATCCATTTGTCGAATATCAATGTTATCGATCAGGATACTGCCAGCCTGGGGCTGATAAATTCCCAGAATAAGTTTCAGTAGTGTCGATTTGCCGCCACCGTTAGGGCCACTGATGGCAACCATTTCACCCGGTTTGATTTTAAATTCGACGCCAACCAGTGCCGGATCAACATTCATGCCATAGCGGAACGACACTCTGGCGAAATCAATGCTGCCTTCCAGACGGCGTTGTGCTGGCGTGTTTGCCATTTCGGCACGCTCCACCGGAATTTTCATCAAGGCGTCAATTTGGCGGATCGAACTCTGCACGAGCTCAATACGCGTCATATTTGTGAACAGCACCTGAGCCGGTGAGAGCACACGCCACATCAGAATCATCGAGGCAATCAGCACACCCGGGCCAAAGTGTTGATCCATGACAAACGGCGCGGTTACCGACACAATCAGAAGTGCCGCAAACATCATGACAAAGTAAGATACACCGACCAGCATAGACGACAGTTTTTCGGCATTAAAAGACGCCATACTGGCATCTGCCGAAATATCACGGAATCGATTCAACCAGATGTACTGCGCACCACATTCACGAACGACGCGCATTTTACTAACCATCTCGGTGAGAAACTCCAGGCGTTTGGCACTGGCTTTGCTACTTTCTGCAACACGTTGACGCGACGTTCCCGAAAACAGGGCATAGAGCGCGGCGTAAACAAGCGCCATTACGACAAATACCAGCAAGGCAATCGGGTTAATGATGGATAGACCCACGAGCAAGACCAACGTGGCTGGCATCTCAAGAATCGTCGAGGCAATCGATCCGTTAAACAACGCACGAATTGATTCGAAGCTATGCAGCCGTGTCATTTGCGACCCTACAGAGGCTCTTTCTGTGTACGACGCGGGCATATGAAGTACTTGCTGCAAAATCACCGTACCGAACAGATATTCTATTCGACCCGAAATATAGGCCAAAATTTCTGATCGATGCTTTGTAAAGTAATAGCCAGAGGCCACTGCAATAATGGTCCCTACCGCCAGATAGAAGAGCGTCGTACCCGATCCTGTTGGAATAACGGTGCTATAGACCACCATCATGAACAGCGAGCCAGTAATCGCTACGACACCAGACACTAAGGCAGACAGGGCTCCCTGCATGATCAACGGAGAAAAACGGCGCAGAATGGATCGCACCCAGGAGCGATTGTCCGGTACTTTGGCATCAACGGTTTCAAAGAATAGTGCACGACCAGTTTGCTCAAGATCCGAAACCATCTGCGGTTCGCTCAGCACATCAAAGCCAATTCGAACCTGGTTCGCAACCCGACCCATCAGCACCATCGATGGGCCATGATCCGGAACAAAGAGACAAGGCATGGAACGCGAATCCAGATCCTTCAATTGGCAATGGGTTTCCTTGACTTTTAAACCCAGTTGCGAGACCGCATTCAGCAGGCCGGTCAAATCGAGTCGGTCCTGGAAATAAGGCAAGGACTCGGCGACCTGTCTTGCCGAGCCACGTGCATTCAGCAAACGTAACATCAGGGTCAAACAACCTGAGAGGTCCGAGTTTTCTCTAAAGCTTGAAGCGACTGTGTCATGCATATGCCGCCAGGGATCCAGCTCGACCTTGCCCTTCTTGTAAGGCGAATCAAAATACTGATCGAGCGACATACTCTGATAGGGCGCCCCCCCGCTCTGCATCACCGAACTGGTGGCTGTTGGCAGCGGCACTATGGCGGTAACGGGTTGCGGAACACTGTTGCTCGCAAGAGCCTCCAGGCGTCCATTGTTCAATTTGACACGCCGACTGGCCAAACGGAGGAACGACGGGCGCTGTGACACCATAACAATGGTGATCTTTCCCTTGACTGCCTCCATGAACTTTAATAGAACGGCGTCACCTTCTGCATCAATGGCGGATGTTGCATCATCGAACAACAGGATGTTGGGGCGATTCGACAGCGCACGAACAATCGAAATGCGTTGGCGATAACCGGGGGGTAGTGCATCGGAGGCCTGATCGCCGACAGGCGTATCCCAGCCACGTGGCATTCTCGATACGAAATCGCTCAATCCCAGGGAACGGGCTGTTTCCAGCGCCGCTTCGACCCGCTCCGGTGAAAACACACTGATATTATCTAGCAGCGAGCCTTCAAGCATTGCCGTGTTTTGTGGGAGATAGGCAATATGCTTTGAGAGTGCCGCCTGATCCAGATCACTTAAATCAACACCGTCGACCATGATCCGGCCGGCAGTTGGCTCCAGAACGCCGCCCATAATCTGCAACAGCGTGCTTCTACCCGAACCACTTTCCCCGTCGATTGCAATACATTCACCCGGTTTGACATCCAAGTCGATGTGTTCAAACACATCACGGTCCATCCTGGGGAAACGGTATGACACATTGCTCAACATCAGCGAGCCGACCTGAGTACCGAGCATTCCTTCTGACACGGCTGTCGCGTTATCGGCAGCAACCGGTTTTAAGCCAGGGCGGCGCAATGCCTGGGCCAGTTTGTCTCTAAGTATTTCGTCCTGTTGATACTTGGCCCACATACCGCCCAACCGCTGCAATGGCGACAGGGAGCGCAAGCCGAGAAGAATACAGGCTGCTAACTCACCATTAGTCATATGGTGGTTGATGACTAAAAAAGCGCCCAGAGCCACAACCAAGACATTCATCAAGGGCGAGAACACATTACCAAAGCCAGCAGCCATATCGAGCGCATAGGTCATCTTGGACATCAGCTTGGCGCTGTTTTCCTGCAAACGCTCATAACGCCGTAGCATCAAGGCTTCCATCGCCATCGATTTGAGCGTATGGACGTTGCGCAAGATTTCGTTAAGAAAGTTGCCCCGCCGGAGATCACCCTCTTTTTGTGTTTTGATCAGCTCTGGGTCTTCTCGACCATTCTTCCAGGTGAGATAGACAAAAATAGAATAGCCCGCTGCTAACAATAAGCCGACCGGAATACTGACGAAAAAGATGATCAACACATACAACAGCGTAAATGGCAGATCCATGAGCTGTTGAAATGTCTGACCGGAATAGTGGTGCTTTAGCGTAGAAACGGTTTTGAACTCTTCCAGAACACTACCCGTGCCCTGACGCTCGAACTGGTGCAAGGGTTCGGCAAGCGCTCTTTCTGCCAGCGCCAACATCGCCTTTTGTTCAAAGCGCGCTGCAATCCAGGCCGTAATATGCGAACGAACAATTCGAATCAATGCTTCCAGTGCAAAGGCAATCCCCACCCAGACGGCAAACAGGGTGAGCGTTTCTAACGATTGCCGCGGCAGAATCCGGTCATACATCTGCAACATCAAGAGTGGAAACGCCAATGCCAGCAGGTTGATGATGATACTGGCCGTTAGGATGGTGCTGATTTCACCGGTAAATGGTGACAATGCGGTGACCGATTGTTGCTCTTGTGTCGGGTGCTTAATCTCAATGAGCCGCTGACGGATCTGGCCAAGCTCCGCTTTGAATTCAGACCACTGCTGCTTCGTTGTTTGTTGATATTCCGGGTAAGTGGCCTTGAACCATGCACGCCAACCCTGTGGCGTTAGCAGGCGTTTATTTTCATTTAGCAGCGTCGTAATGTTTTCCTGGCTGGGAATACGTTCTGCACCGCGACGACCCCAATGCTTGAGGTAAGTGTTGTACACATAACGCACATCGCTCGCAACGATCCCTGCCACTAGGGCGAAACCACGCTTGAGGTAACGGGTCGGCGCCCAATTACCGGCAGATTTCTGAGCACGTGTTCCGAGGTCGGCGACCCAAGGTGCCCCTTTTTGAGCGTCTTGAGCAATCGGTTGCGGTTCAACGCGCAGCACGGGTGCGACAACGGGTTCAACTATTGGTACGACAGGTTCTACCGCTGGCGCGGATTCGGCCACGAGCACCGCAGACTCAAGCGCTGACGGCGACAGAATCTCTACTGATTCGGCTAACACCTCCGGCGTTTGAACCAAAGGCGCGACAGGTTCGACGATGGGCGCTTCCGCAACTTGTGGTACCACGGCAACATCTTGAATCGACTGGGTCGATGCCATCGGTTCTATGGGTTGAACAACTAATTCAGGGGTTGTCGTATTCCCCTGAACCTCTATGGTGTCACCTCTTTCGGGAACCATAGCGGCTGGCTCAATAGGCGTCACTGTCAGGACAGCATCGTCATTTGGAAGCTGGGTTTCGCTCTGAATGGATCCGCTTGCCCCGAATGCCTGGCCCACAGCGGCCACGGGCACCACATTCAGCACGCCACCAAAGGTGCTCCGCCTCATGCCACCCAAGGCCGGTGATGCCACAGGATTCCTGATATAGCTGTCGGAACTAGTCGTCGGATTGTTAGTCTCTATGTTATCCATCATTAAGGTTACTCAATGACATTCTGGACGCCCGGTGCCCGTCCTTCGCCGATACGTTGGCCGGTACCTTCGTTAATAATTTCTCCCTCTGATCCAATGCCCAGCTGTGACTTGGGCTGGCTCAACTCCGACTTCTTGGCTTCAGGTTGATCCGCCTTTCTTGCTTCGTCGATCCAGCGTTGATCAGGTTCTGGTAAACGACCGCCGCCTAGACAGGGATCGTCGTGTAGTTTCATTCCACCGCCTAAAGACTTATAGAGATCCACCGATGCTCTAAGTTGATCGCTTCTGGCACCGACAGCCATGTCTTCTGAATTGAGGACTGTTCTCTGGATTTCGTAGAGCTGCACATAGTCCATGCCACCGCGCTCAACGACCTTAGCGCTCATCACAGCGAGCTTTTGAGCACGATCCCGGGA
>JBPCSW010000338.1:0-8134 GCA_051006675.1 Fluviibacter sp. | reverse complement strand
CAAGGTTATTCCTGCAATCGGTAATCTTTCAGACAAGATTGGAAAAGACTTAAAGCCGGTCTTTGATGGGATTGCGGTCTTCGTTAAAGATACGCTTCTTCCTAATCTTAAACTCTTTTGGGAAT
Organism: Fluviibacter sp.; assembly: GCA_051006675.1. Classification (GTDB taxonomy): domain Bacteria; phylum Pseudomonadota; class Gammaproteobacteria; order Burkholderiales; family Rhodocyclaceae; genus Fluviibacter. The sequence goes on along the minus strand of JBPCSW010000338.1, from coordinate 8,009 downwards.
TCTTGGTCAATGTTTTAATTCCATCAATCGTCAAGACAGTCACACCTATCATCAAAGGACTCTTCTCGGCTTTTGATTCTGTGGCTGGTGCAATCAAAGACAATGAAGAAAAGTTATCGCCGCTCTTTGATCTCTTCAAGGTAATTGCGTCATTCGTGGTCAAGACTCTTGCTCCGGCAATCGGTACGATTCTCGGCGCAGCTCTCACAGCTGTGGGCAAGATTCTCGGTGGACTCATCAGCGGCTTCGCCAATGTGCTCGGCGTCATCACAGGCGTCGTGAATGCTATTCGAACATTGATTGATCTTGTGAAAAACAATCCTGTCGTTGAAGGTATCTCGGGACTTATTTCATCAGCCTTTGGCGGTGCACGCGCTAATGGTGGCTCTGTCTCTTCCGGCAAGTCTTATCTTGTAGGTGAGCGCGGAGCGGAACTCTTCACACCTTCATCAAATGGCATGATCGTGCCAAACAATGCTCTTGGTGGCGGTGGATCACAAATCAATCTCACGGTCAATGGAGCAATCGACCCTGAAGGCACAGCTCGAACCATTGTCGATGTCTTGAACCGTAGCTTCAGTCGCGGGACATTGGGAGCTCTGAACTTTCAGTCATGAGCATTTGGACGCCTGAATGGTCATTGACGGTCAATGGGAATGCTGACTTCAAGTCGGTCACTTTGGCCGATGTCTCTATCACTTCCGGTCGCACCGATATTTATCAACAGGCGACAGCTGGATACGCGGCATTTACAATTTTGAATTTTGATGATTCGGCCGTGACGATAAATCTTAATGATCAAGTTTCAATTAAAGTGAAAGATTCTGCGGGAGACTTCGTCAATCTCTTTGGCGGATATGTCACAGATATTGATCTTGAAGTGACAAACGCTGGCACAGGCGGAATGATTCAAAATCTCAAGGTCATTGCGCTCGGATCTCTTTCAAAGCTTCCAAAATCATTGACAAATGGCGTGCTTTCAAAAGACTTCGACGGCGTACAAATTGAAACGATTCTTGCGCCGTTGCTGTTTAATACATGGAACGAAGTACCGGCGGCCACCGCTTGGAATACTTATGATCCGACTACTACTTGGGAAAATGCTGAAAATTCTGGTCTTGGTGAAATTGACGAAGGCAACTACGAATTGACATCAAGATCATCATCACAGACAGATGTATATTCTTTGGTAGCGGCTTTGGCCAATTCTGGTCTTGGATACCTTTATGAAGACGCACAAGGACGAATTTGCTACGCAGATTCAACTCATAGAATCGTCGAGCTTGGATCTAGTGGATACACGACGATTTCAGGAAATACCGCGCTCGCAGCTGGAATCAAGACATCACTCAAATCCGGAGATATCAGAAACAGCGTGACAATCACTTACAAAAACAATGCTTCAGTCTCGGCTAGTGATTCAGAATCTATTGCAACTTATGGATTTCAAGCTCAATCAATTCAAACAACGCTTGAAGATACAGCTGACGCAATCGCCCAGGCTAATTTTTATCTCGGAATTCGAGCATTTCCTGAAGCCCAATTCAGATCCATAACCTTCCCACTTGGCAATCCTGAAATTGACGACTCCAATCGCGATTCGTTGCTGAATGTGTATATGGGACTTCCCATTGAAATCATTGATTTGCCAAATAACATCGGAGAAGGCAGATTTCAAGGATTCGTTGAAGGTTGGACTTTGCGAGCTTCTTACAATGGCCTTGCAATCACATTGACTGTATCTCCGACGGCCTATTCGTTACAAGCTGCACGATGGAACGATGTCAGCGCGTCTGAGACTTGGAACACACTATCAACTACAATGGACTGGAATGACGCCATCATCGTCGTATAAGGAGAAGGAATGACAACAACAACTACCAACTTCGGCTGGACGATTCCATCGGACACCGACCTAGTCAAAGACGGTGCGTCAGCAATGCGCACTTTAGGTCAGGCAATCGATACATCGATGATGGATCTCGAAGGCGGAACTACCGGTCAAATTCTGACAAAGAATTCCGGAACAGACATGGACTTCGTGTGGGCTGACAATGACATTCGTGTCAATTCTCCACTCAATGCGCCGCTTGAAATTGTCAATGTATCGGCCACAGCTGCGACAGGCACAATCAATGTAGAAGTCGGATCACTAGGCTCTGTGTGGTACTACACGACAAGCGCGTCAGCAAATTTTACTTTGAATTTCCGCAAGTCTTCTAGCGTCTCACTTTCGACCCTTTTGGCGGTCGGTCAATCAGTCACAATCACTTTCTTGAACACAAACGGTGCAACGGCTTATTATCCAACAGCATTCCAAATCGATGGATCTGCGGTTACTCCAAAGTGGCAAGGCGGAACAGCACCGGCGTCAGGTAATGCGTCAGCTGTGGACGCTTATACATTCACAATTATCAAGACGGCTTCAACTCCGTCTTACTTGGTACTCGCTTCTCAAACGAAATTCTCTTAACATGCCATTGATCTCAACATTTACAGGTGATTCAGCCCGTGCCTACGGACTATTTGCTGCGGGCAAAAATCTTCCGCTTATTGATTATCTAGTAATCGCCGGCGGCGGTGGCGGTGGTGGTACACGAAGCACTTCTTACGGCGGTTCGGGCGGCGGTGGAGCGGGCGGATACTTGACGGCAGCTTCTTATCTTCCGGCAGCTTCATTCACAGTTACGGTTGGCGGCGGCGGAGCTGGCGGAGCTGCGACAGCTTCCGTTGGCGTACCCGGAGGAAATGGCGGTGATTCAGTATTGGGAGCAATCACAGCTCTTGGCGGTGGTGGCGGTGGATCAGGTGATTGGAGTACAGGCGGCGGCTATAACGGCGCAAATGGCGGCTCAGGCGGCGCAGCGGGCTCTGGTGGTGCAATTGGTTTAGGCACATTGGGTCAGGGCACAGATGGCGGAAACGATTCAGGAGATGATGGCGGTGGCGGTGGCGGTGCTCGCTATCCGGGCGCAACAGCTAGCGCAGATAATGGCGGAGCTGGTGGAGATGGTTGGGCAAATTCAATCACGGGCACTTCCGTAAATTATGCTGGCGGCGGTGGCGGTGGATCATACTTTGGCGGCTCAGGCGGAGCGGGAGTATTTGGCGGCGGCAACGGTGGCGCAAACGGAGTGGCTGGAAGTAATGCAACCGTGAATCGTGGTGCTGGTGGTGGAGCTGCCGGCGGTACTAGATCCCTTGGAAGCGGTTATTACGGCGGCAACGGATCGTCCGGAATTGTGGTTATCAAATACGCGGACTCATATCCTGCAATCACATCAATCGGTGGCGGCTTGACATATTCATCAAGTACATCAGGCGGTTTTAGAATTTACACATTTACAAATGGAACGGGAACGGTGACATTTTAATGGCGCACTACGCATTTTTAACCGATGAAAATATCGTCGTTGATGTGATTACTGGTAAAGATGAGACAGAACTAATTGATGGAATTACTCCCGAAGAATGGTACGAAAACTTTCGTGGACAAAAGTGTGTCCGCACTTCTTACAATGCTTCAATTCGTTACAACTTTGCGGCCAAAGGGTATTCTTATGATCCAATCGACGATGCATTCATACCGCCAATGCCAAATTGCAATCATCAAGAATTAACTTTAAACGAATTGAAAAGATGGGAATGCTCGAACGCCGAGCATGAAATAACAAAGGACACAGAATGAGCTACCCAACGGGCACAGCTGCACATGCAATCGAAATCGCCAAGGCCGAAATCGGCTATGTCGAGACGCCGGACAACATCACCAAATATGGCGAATTCACAAAGGCCAATGGTCTTCCATGGTGCGGATCATTCTGCAACTGGGTACTTGCTCAGGCTCAAGTAAAGGTTCACTCTTTGGTATCGACAGCCAATGGAGCACACAAATTCAAGGAAATCGCTCGATGGCATGACAAGCCGGCTATCGGAGATTTGGCATTCATGGACTTTCCACACGACGGCGTCGATCGTATTAGCCACATCGGAATCGTGGTCGGCGTACATGGCGACAAAGTGACAACCATTGAAGGCAATACTTCAGGCGCAGGAAATCAGCGCAATGGCGGAATGGTCATGGTCAAACAGCGCACAATCGGCAAAGAAGTCGTCGGCTTTGGTCGTCCAAAGTATGTCCCGTACAAGGGCGAATTTCCTGAAATTGCATTCGACATCGAAGTCCCAAGCAAGAAGCCAATCATCGGAAAGAAGGCAAAGAAATGAACGAAGCAAAGGCAATCGGAGCTTCATGGGCTCGGTCATTCATGGCTGCGGCTTTGGCTCTTTACATGGCAGGTGAGACAGATCCGAAGACACTTGCGATGGCTGGCGTGGCCGCTGTCGCTCCGGTGATCCTTCGATGGCTTAACCCTAACGACGCAGCATTCGGGTCAAAGGGGAAGTGACTCGATTTCTACGGGCGGGAGCACTAGCGACGGGTCTTTTGCTAGTGCTCTCGTCTTGTGGATACCAAGGCTGGACAAGGTACGAATGCCAAGAATATGAAAATTGGAATGATCCGGAATGTCAGAAGCCGCGCTGTGAAGCGCAGGGAATCTGCACAGAAGACATTCTCGGAGAGGAAATCAATGCCGCGCAAACATCGGAGCGAAATACGCCTTAGCAATGAGCAGCTCAAAGCGCGTCTAATCGTCTTCATCGGCGTCTGCCTAGCTTTGGTCTTTGCATTCTCTGTCATGGGCATGCTGTATGCATTGATCTTCGTTACTCAGCCAATCGGGGCACAAGCTCCCAATGACAAGGCTTTCATCGACATTCTGACGACCCTGACGGTCTTCTTGACCGGAGCTCTTGGATCTGTCTTGGCTTCCAATGGGCTCAAAGACAAGCCGAAATCGGGTAGCGACACGCCGGAAGATACGCGGGAGCATTGACAAGCTGACGGGGATTTGCGACCTTATGGTCGGGAGCGAAACACAGTAGCTCTCAACGGGAGCAAAACAATGTCAAGAACTCTGGAAATTCAAGTCTTGATCTACATGATCATAGCTTGCACAATCACACTCATGATCGGATATGTCAAAGGCCATCGCGAAGGCGTTGAATTAGGCCGTCGAATGACACATCGTCTCTATCGCAATCTTCAAGATTCAAAGGTGAATCGCTAATGTCAGAATTTAAGCGTTACGCCCAAGAATGCCAAGAATGCAACGATCGTCTCTATTGGGAGTTAAAGTCCTATATTCAAGGCGTCACTCATTACAGCTTGGTAGGTCGTCAATACATCGACCTTCAAGTCATATTGCACAAGATGAATGAAATTGAGCTACGCGATGAAGAAGTCTGTCATTGCACTTGCTTGCTCTGCAATAAGTGCGATCAAAAGGACGGTGAATAATCATGGCCGGCTTTTTGGACGGATACGAAGATGTCGCCGCACGAATTCAGCGACTACACGCCACACACCCATCAAATCGAGTCGAGACACGAATCGTCGAATTCTCTGCACAGCATGGGTACATTCTTGTCGAGTGCAAAATCTTCAAGGAATACGAAGACGAAAAGCCATCGGCTATCGATTACGCATTTGGCAAGGTCGAGTCATACAGCCCACAGATGAAGAAATGGTTTGTCGAAGATACCGTCACAAGTGCCATTGGTCGATGTGCGGGTCTTTTGCTCGGATCAGATAAGCGACCAACGCTTCAGAATATGCAGCAAGTCGAGACAATGCCGGCGGCTTATGTGAACAAGGTCGAAGAAGATCCATGGTCAAAGCCATTCGTCGAAGAAGGCTTCACTTCAGCTGCACAGGCGGTTGAGCTCATCGAGTCACAGCTTGGCGGCGAAATACAGTCAGAATCGCCAATCTGCAATCATGGCCACATGATCAAAAAAGAAGGCACAAAAGCCAATGGGGACAAATACTTTGGCTATGTGTGCACAGAAAAGACAAAAGCAAATCAATGCAAGGCTCTATGGGCACGCGTTGGATCTGACGGAAAGTGGGTCTTCTAATGGAATTCATCAACAAGTATCAGGATTACAAATTCGAAGGCTTTGGTGGCGTCGATAACTGTGACTATTGTGACGCTTTCACTCATGTGAATGAATGGACGACGCCTGAAGGCGCACCGCACTTCGTGTGCAATCAATGTGAATTCAAAAACAGATTCCCGGAGCACTAATCATGGGATACATCGAAATCATCAGGCCTGACGGCTCAGGCTTCAGCACCAAGCGCGTCGATGAAGGGGAATTTGCTACATTCAATCGATGTGACAAGTGCGAACAGCTAGTCGATACAAAGGGCGGCAAATACATCGAAAACAATGGCGAGTTGATCATGTGGTGGTGCGTCGAATGCCGGTAGCCCAATCAATTACTCGGGACGAAGAATGGCAATCACTAGCTTGTGCCATTAAACGAATCTCAGAGATACATGGCAACCCTGATCATTCATCGCGCTTCGATAAGAAGCTCTCTTGGTTCGATTATGTGGCACAGATAGCCGAATCAATCGGGGCTGAAATCGCTGTGGCGAAGTACCTTGGAGTCGAGAACTTCGATCCTGCAAAGTCACACTTTAAGAAGACAGCTGACATCGGGGCTCAATTTGAAGTCAAATGGACTCGCTGGGAATCAGGCGCATTGATCATCGGTGACAATGACCGAAATCAAGACATCGCGATTCTATGCACAGGCAAATCGCCACACTATGTGATCCGCGGTTGGATACCGGTCACAATAGCCAAAAACAAGCAATGGCGCAGGGCAGATCAACCGACCTTTTGGGTCGATCAATATCACTTGCACCCAATGGAGAATCTAAGGAGAAGCGATTATGGAAAAGCTGCGTTATCTGTGCAGGGTTGAAAAGAAGGTCAAGGATCATGGCGTCGTCATGGGCGAATATCTCTTGGGCGATGACAAGGTACTTGTGCAATGCCTAGGCTGTGGCGTCATGGGAATCATGGACAGAAGTGAGGCGAAGTAATGGCTCAATATGAATTCATGTGCTCCGTATGCACACAAGTCACCATCATCGAGCGACCAATCACCGATGATCTGCCACGCAATCCATATTGCGACAACTGTGTGATTCCCATGAAGCGAGTGTGGTCAGCTGCGCCAATACATTTCAAGGGCGACGGTTGGGCGGGCAAATCATGATGCACCCAAACTTCGAAGGCATGGCCGAGTGCACAATGTGTGAATCAGGCACATTTGAACCGGTCGAAATCTTCTATTCAAAGACAGGTTATGTGACCTACTGTAAAAGGTGTTGGCAAGAATTTGGCAATACACAGCCTGTGGATAACTCCGTGGACACGCCCAAATGAACGCTCAACTTATCCACATATTTGACTCATCATTGACAGGGTCGGTACGCTCAATCGCTGAAAGCGAGCGGCCGAAGCCGTGTAGCTCGCTAAGGCGAATTGTGCTATTGGGTGCTCTATGCCTATTCATAGGCAGCTCTGCAATATGGGTGCAACCCGTAGAAGCTTCGACAAAAGAAGATCTCTTCAAGCTCTATGCTCATTCAAGAATTATTGAATACAAGCAATTTAGATGTCTTTCATCGATTATCCATAAAGAATCAAGATGGAATGAAAAGGCCGTGAACGGCTCACACAATGGACTCGGTCAAATGCGATCCGAGCACTACCGGACACTAGATCCATTCAGACAAATTGACGCAACCATCAGCTACATCAAGAAGCGTTATGGTTCGATGTGTAATGCATGGCGATTCCATCAGAAGAAGGGATATTACTAATGGCTCTTCAAAGCGTACGCAAAGCCAACAGCGCACAATGGAAGAAGATTCGTCGTCGTATTCTTCAGAGAGATCTATGGGAATGCTATTGGTGCGGAGCTGACGCGAACACAGTCGATCACCTTGTGCCGGTCGCCCGTGGTGGCCTAGACATCGATGAGAATTTGGTTGCAGCTTGTAAAAAATGCAACTATTCGAAGCAGGATAAAATGCCCGATGAATTCCAATCAAAAAGGGCGGGGCTTTTTTTGCAGGGTGATTC
>JBPCSW010000337.1:0-3979 GCA_051006675.1 Fluviibacter sp. | reverse complement strand
GGTCATAGTTACTAGTGAGCGCGGACTCAACCAGCTCATTAAGTTCATCGCTGCCAAAATCTTCCCACCAGAGTTCTTTGGGTCGCGGTAACTGCTCGTTAACGGGCGGCTTGTAGGACTGCGGCATCCAGTTAACATACTCCGATGCGTCAGGCGCATCGCCCTCTTTTTTTATAGGGGATTTGCAACCGGCAACGGTGAGCGCCAATGTGACACTGAGCCACAAGGGAAGTTGACGCGTTGCAAATGCAAATCTTTTCATGAAAGCCTGAGTGCTAACCTATTGAACTAACTTTGGTTATAGTTACAAAAATTCCTTGACATCTTACAAGTAAATTCCCAAAAATGGGCATAATTTAAGGGGATTTTAAGGTTTTGCTCAATTCGGTTCACAGTACCCTTCTCACCTCAACAGATCCCTATGATCCCTCTCGATAATTTAGACAGTATCCGCTCGACTGATTTGGGCCTTTTATTGGCAGCCGGTAGCGCCCTGAGCAGCGAAAAGGACATCGACAGCCTAATGGAGCGGATTATTACGACGGCCATGGCATTAACGCATGCCGACGGGGGCACTTTGTACCGTGTATCCGAAGATGGACACCTGGCTTTTTCGATCCTCTGCAACCAGAGTCTCAACATCCACATGGGCGGTAAAAGTGGTGCACCCGTCTCTATCCCGCCGCTGCCACTCTATAAGGACGGCATACCCGACCACTCCAGCGTGGTCTGTCATGCGATCCATACCGCACAGACCGTTAATATCGCTGACGCCTATGCTGCTGATCAATTTGACTTTTCTGGTACCCGTGCCACCGATGCCCGCCTTGGTTACCGGTCGCAGTCATTTTTAACGGTACCGCTCAAAAACCACGAAACAGAGATTATTGGCGTTCTGCAACTCATTAACGCCCAGGATCCGGTCACCGGGGACATCATCCCTTTCAAACCGACAGCAACCCGGATTGTTGAAGCCCTGGCATCTCAGGCTGCGGTTTCTCTGACAAACCGACTACTCATCAATCAGTTAGCCGTACTCTTTGAATCCTTCATTGGTTTGATTAACCACGCCATTGATGACAAATCCCCCTACACGAGTGGGCATTGCGGCCGGGTGCCTGAGCTGACCATGATGATGGCTGATGCCGTTAACCGCTGCGACATCGGCCCCCTGCGTCATTTCACGATGACCGAGGCGGATCGTTATGAGCTCAAGATCGCCGGTCTTTTACACGACTGCGGCAAGATCACCACGCCCATTCATGTGGTTGATAAAGGCACCAAGTTAGAAACCCTCTTTGATCGTATCCAATTGATCGACCTCCGGGAGGCTATTGTTGCTCGCGATCTTGAAATTGCGCATCTTAAGGGAAAGCTTGACGCGAAGGCTTTGGCACTTGCCCTAGATCAATTACGAGACGATTGTCAGTTTCTTCGGACGTCTAATAAAGGCACAGAGTTTATGGCGCCAGAGGCCGCACAACGGGTTCTTGATGTAGCTCAAAAATATCACTGGCAAGATCATCATGGTGAAACACTATCGTTTTTAAGCGACGACGAGATCCATAACCTCACCATTAGCAGTGGCACCCTTACGGCAGAAGAGCGAAAGATCATCAATCGGCACATCGATGTACCGATTGCCATGTTGGAGAAACTGCCCTGGCCGAACCATCTCAAGAATGTCGTCGAGTATGCCGGCGGGCATCATGAGCGAATGGATGGCAAGGGCTACCCGAAGGGGCTCACACGAGACCAGATGTCCGTTCAGGCGCGCTGCATGGCAATTGCCGATGTGTTTGAAGCTTTGACTGCACGTGACCGCCCTTACAAGGCCGGCAAAACGCTCAGTGAATCGCTAACGAACATTGTGCGAATGAATCTGGACCAACACCTGGATCCAGACTTATTCGATATCTTTATCTGGGACAGAGTCTACGAAGAGTACGCCCGGAAGTTTTTAAACCCCGAACAGATCGACAAGGTCGACGTCAGCAAAATTCCCGGCTATACCCCACCCTCCAACCATTAATCCCAGAGTCAGTAATTTCTGGTTAGTCCGATGCGGCGAATTTCGGTGACCGCGAGGTGGGCGATATCCTGCAACTTATCGTTGCGACTCTGCTCGCCGGCTATAAGGCTATCCACCTGGGCATAGCTGGCCGGAATAAACCGGTCGCCATACTCTTGGCTTTGCCGTAAAACACCAAATTCAACGCGGCTGCGTTCATCCGGGGTCAGCTTACTGACCAGATTTTTGGTCGCCCAGATCGATCCATGACGGGCAAAGTCACTGAGACGCGATGCGTAATTGATCGTGTCCCCCAAAACGACGAATTCGACACGATTGACCGTTTGGAAGGTACCCAACCACTCCTGACCCTCATGCAGCCCAATATTGAGCTGTAACTCGGTAAACCAGCGCTTTTTAAACTGCCAATCGGCATTGATCTTGCGCATGGCCTCGCGCAGTTCTGAAGCACAGACCAGCGCATTAAACAGGTAATTTGATTCCGGCTGAGGGAAGAAGTAATACACCATGCCATCGCCCACGTGTTTGCCATAGGTACCGGAGTACTTGCGCAAGATCGGCGCCATGGTGGACCAGATTTCGTTGATCAGCTCGAAATACTCATCCGGCGGTAGCTCTGAGCAAATACGCACGGAGTGCTGTAAATCGGCAACTAGCACGGCCAGGGGGGTGAGTACTGGCAAACGTTTGCGTAACAACCCTTCAATGACTCGGTCACGACGCGACAAAAAGTCTAGCAACTCGTCTTGTCGTTCCGCATGGGGCGAAAGCGCAATCAAGATACCTTCGCGAAAATACACTGCATAAGCCTGTTGAATGCTGCCGTCGTCGCCGTCGCCATACGTCTGCAAAACTGTTTCTGCAATGGCTTGTTGGGGATCGGGGCTAACCGATTCAATGGATTGCAGCACCGGCAGCAGTTCGGGGTCTGCCTCGCGCAGCAGAAGCTCCAGGGCCGAGCTTCCCACGCGTACCAGGGCGAAGCGAAGATTCATCAACGCAATTGCCCGCTGATTCTGTAGGGATAATTTTGCTTCAGGGCGAGACAACAGCTTAAATAAGGAACGATCCTTACTCTGGTCCGGAAGACTGCCGAAACCAAAAAGCTTGGTACGTGCCGCCTCGTTGTACCAAACCAGCTCCAGGTTGTAGTTAAGCATGTACGCGGGTTGCGCCATGCCGTCTAAGGTCAGCGGCATTGAAAAGGCTTCTTGGCGCAATGACTTAACGGCCTTTTTGGACTCTGTAAAAGTATCAGATACTGCACTACGCCGAGCTGTTGGTTGATTCTGGACCCCGCTCAGCGATTCGGCAGCCTTTTCTGTCACTTCCGTCGCCACAGTGTCATCCATCGCTTTGCCTGCTAGGAATTGGACAATATCGTCCATGCTGAGACCCTCACGCTTGAGTTGGCGAATCTCGTCAATGCGCTCCAAGGCGGCCAGCGGAAAATACCCCAGCAGCCGCGGACCGCTGCTGTTTTTTTGAGCAATGGACTTTACTTCCGGCTTGGGCAGCAGTCCAAGTTGGATGTAATTATTCAGCGTGGCACGCGAAATGCCCGATTGTTCTAGTAGGTCTTTGCTTGAGATCATGATGTTCCTCCCGGAGAAGCTCCGTTCGGCCAGGGCGTTGCGCCAAAGCGGTTTGGCGCAGGAGGCACTTGGTCTGTCTAAATCAAGATACCCGCTCAGTGTCTATTTGTACAGGAAACCAAACCGCATTGGACTTAATGTGTACCATTTAGACAACACCGACGCATTGTAATCTGTCCAACCGCTCCCTCGGTCACACATTCTCATCAGCTAACTGAGCAGCAATATGCCTGAACTCCAGATGCACACGTTCAAACGCATCAACAATGACCGGGTCAAAGTGAACACCATACCCTTGGATAATCAGGTTGAACGCATCTTCATGTGCCCACGAAGGCTTGTACTTCCGCTT
>JBPCSW010000336.1:0-2519 GCA_051006675.1 Fluviibacter sp. | reverse complement strand
TACATTACCAGTTGCCTGTGTGTCCTGGTTTCTGTTCGTTATTTGAACAGCTCCGTTGAAATATCCATTAGATATTTTTTCAAATCCTATTGCATTCAGTCCGTATAGTACCGAATGATTTTCTGGATTAGGCTGTGTACCATATCTGTACTCCATAAGTAAATATGGGGCAAGACTGAAAAATTTACTAGTATAGGTGAAGCTTGACATATCCCTTATATATCAAGTTTTTTAGAGACAGATAATATCACATTCAAGAATTACTTTCCTGCAACAATACCAACGGTTAAACCAATAACCAGCCCAGCTGCAGTTCCCTTTATTTTATTCCAAAAAGCCTTTTTCTTGGCAGTTTTTAGATCTTGTTTTAATAAATCACTCACTTGTTGTTGTAGCTCAAATTGCTTTGATCTAGCAGCGATTGCTGAATCCGCACTTACAAGGGCAGATTTAGAGAAACTTAAAGAAGTTTGTAGGGTGTTAACCTGAGTTGTTAAAGTGCTGGATAAATTCTCCGATGTCTTTAATTGTCCAACCAAATGATCTTTTTCAACTAGTTCAATTATTACCTCATTACCAACATTTTTATCAAGTTCTAAACCAATATCGGATTTTGGCACATGTGCATATCTTTTAACAAAAAATGTGTCTATTACATCTTTTGGTAAATTACGTAAAGCTGCTAATGCTACTTCCTTATCTTTTTTCTCTTTTGTAGCTTTTTCTCTGAAAGCATCTGCTTTTAGTCCTTCTTGCTCTGCTAATTTTTCGTCCACCTCGGTTGAATCTTTAAGTCTTTCTTTTTCTTCTACAGCAGCATCAAACTTTTTCTGTACGACGCCTATTTCAGTTTCTAAAGCCTTTATCTCTTTCTCGTGATATCCGTTTTCGAATTTCCCATAGATTAAAAATGCTGCTATAATAACTGCCGCTACTATAAATAAATTTCTGTTTTTCATTTTGTTGTTTTATATTCAAAAGTTTCCACATCAAATTGTCCAGGACCATATTTCTGTTCAAGAAAACCAAAGAAATCTTTTTCCTTAGCTCGCTCCTGTTGTAATTTTGATATGCTTTCTTTTATCTTTAAACCGATAGATGATATTTCATCCTTTGATTTTTCTATTGTGCCATTCTCCATTAAGCCCAAATTTTTCTCGTAGAAATTTAGGCTTTCGTGAATAGATCCATAATTATTCATTATGGATCTTATCTGTGATATTTCAGTTTTGTTTAATTTCATTTTAAGTGAAGTTTTTAAGACTACTTCCTGATCCAGAAGGTAAATTATGAACTAATAAACCATTAGAGAAGTAAAGATCACAATCCTCGACATTCAAGTTAATTGTTTGTACGTTTGCTGTTATTTTATCTATTGTTTGTACTTCGATCCAATTTCCGTCTTCTCCTAACATGTAATCTCCTACCATTAAGTTAACTATTCTCGTGAACGTGTAGTCTATATCTCTCTTAACTAATACCGGGTGTTCAAACGTGATATTAAGATTTCCGTTTATCACATAGTATTCTGTCCATGTGTCATCCATAACGTCAATTACAGTTGAGGTTCCTGTAGTATAAGAGAACGATGTTGTCGTAAACGTCTTCCACGCATTTTCGTTCGCACTGTCTAATCCGTCAATGCTGATGGTTTGAATCACATCTCCTACCTGGATTTGTTCAATAGGTTTAAGTGACCAATCTGCCATGGTAACTAATGTTCCATAAACTAGACAACCGCCTCCGCCTCCTCCACCGCCTGGACTAGGGGTTGGTGTTGGTGATGGGGTTGGTGTTGGTGATGGGGTTGGTGATGGTGCTCCAGAGCAAGGACTACATCCTCCCCCGCTAGTCTTGGTAGCATATTGTGATCCTCCTGGGTAATTTACAGTAACATAATTTGTTCCATCAGAAACGTAATAATTTCCAGCCGGTCTAGTATACCAAGAGCTGCTTTGGAAAGTAGTAGAATCACAGAATGTTGTAGCGTTCCCAGTAACACTATGACTTACCCAATCAGTATTTACGTAATCGTGATTACAAGCAACACTAGGAGAATTTCCTGTAGGTGTATCCCATATAGTTCCACTAAAATTAGGAGCCGGTGTTGGTGCTGGTGTTGGTGCTGGTGTTGGTGCTGGCGTTGGTGCTGGCGTTGGTGCTGGCGTTGGTGCTGGCGTTGGTGCTGGAATACCAGAGATTTGTATTTTTCGTGATATACCACCAGGTGCACCAACAGTAACATTATCCCCTTTAATCCATGTTGAATCATCAGGAACAGAAATATAGGTCCCTGCAAGAAGTGTTGCTCTTGATATAGTGCTAATTACACTATAAGAACCATTTTCTGACGAGCTTGCAGATATTTCATAGGATTGCCCAGAAACGTTTCCTGCTGACGAGAATTTTACATTTACACTTATTGCCATTTTATATCTTTATCTATTAGTATTATTTAAGAAATGATTCTCATCACTTAATAAGAATTCCTCCGCGCTAAAAGTAAGTATCACAGATTG
>JBPCSW010000335.1:0-11896 GCA_051006675.1 Fluviibacter sp. | reverse complement strand
CTTTACGTCATCGCCCGAGAAAAGCAGACGACCCAGGGTGCCGCGAATCAGTGTTTCGACATCCGAGCCCTCGTAACCGCCGGCACGGACATAGCCCGAGATCCAGTCGGTGAGGTTTTCATCGGAAGCGAAATCTGCAGCGTGATCCTGTGCGAAGTAACCGATCTTGGCTTTCTCGGTCCACTTGATGGTGCCGGACGTTGGGGTGAGTTCACCTTGCAGCAGCTTGAGCAGCGTGGTTTTACCGACGCCGTTTTCACCAATGATGGCGATCTTCTCACCGGCATTGACGGTGAGTGAGAGATTTTTGAACAGTGGTTCGTTGTCCGGATAGGCGAAACCGAGGTTTTCGATTTCAACCGCTTGACGGTGCAGCTTGTCTTTGTCGTCGTATTCGAAGCGAATCCATGGGTACTGGCGTGACGATGGCTTCACATCTTCTGGCTTCAGCTTGTCGATCAGCTTCATACGGCTGGTGGCTTGCTTGGCTTTCGAGGCATTGGCCGAGAAGCGGCGAACGAAGGTTTGCAGTTCGGCGATACGTTCTTTGGCTTTGGCGTTGGCATTGGCCTGACGCTCGCGGGCCTGGGTCGAGGCTTCCATGAAGTCGTCGTAGTTGCCGGCGTAGGTGGTGATCTTGCCATAGTCCAGATCGGCCATGTGCGTACACACCTGATTCAGGAAGTGACGGTCATGGGAGATGATGATCATGGTGGCGTTGCGCTCGTTGAGCACGTCTTCCAGCCAGCGGATGGTGTTGATGTCGAGGTTATTGGTTGGTTCGTCGAGCAACAGAATGTCTGGATTGGCGAACAGCGCCTGTGCCAGCAACACGCGCAGCTTCCAGCCTGGGGCGACTTCACGCATCGGCCCGTTGTGCTTATCGATGGGAATGCCAACGCCGAGCAGCAGTTCACCGGCACGGGCTTCGGCGGTGTAACCGTCGTATTCGCCAAACTTTACTTCCAGGTCGGCCGCCTTCATGTAGTCGTCTTCGGTGGCTTCCGGATTGGCGTAGATGGCATCGCGTTCCTGCATGCAGGCCCACATTTCTTCGTGGCCCTGTAGTACAACGTCGAGCACGCGCTGATCTTCGTACGCAAACTGATCCTGGCGCAGATAGGCCATACGTTCGTTAACATCTTTGGTGACGTTACCGGCGGTTGATTCCAATGCGCCGCACAGGATCTTCATGAAGGTCGATTTACCGGCACCGTTGGCGCCAATCAGGCCGTAGCGATAGCCTTCGCCGAATTTGACCGATACGTTTTCAAAGAGGGGTTTGGCCCCGAACTGCATGGTGATGTTGTTTGCGACGAGCATGGAAAATCCAAAAAAGCGTTGCGGCCAGCATTGCTGACCGCTAAGACGATGTTTTTAAAGACGACATTCTACCAGTCAGCACGCTGCAACGCAGCGCCGGCCTGCTGTGCTTCGGGTAAACTTGTCGCATGGTTCCTAATCTGACAACGGCGTTGGCCGGCCCCCTCCATGCACTAGAACAGTGCTTCCTGGATCAGACGACCGCGATCGAGCGGTGGTTTCGTTGCGCCTGGCAGGATCACACGCCGCCGTTTTACGCTTCGGTGGATCTGCGCAATGCCGGTTACAAGCTGGCGCCGGTCGATACCAACCTCTTTCCTGGTGGCTTTAATAACCTGAATCCGGCGTTTTACCCGCTGTGTATTCAGGCGATACAGACGGCCATTGAAAAGTACTGTCCGGATGCGCGCAATATGCTGCTCATCCCGGAAAACCACACGCGTAATCAGTTCTACCTGAAGAACGTGGCCACCCTGGCGGGCGTGCTGCGTCAGGCTGGTTTAACGGTACGCTTGGGTTCGGTATCGCCGGAAATTACGGCGCCGGTAACGCTGGATCTGGATGACGGCCAGACGCTGCATCTGGAGCCTTTACAACTGAATAATGGGCGCTGGGGTGTGGCCGGTTTCGAGCCTTGCATGGTGTTGCTCAATAACGACCTGTCGGCCGGTGTGCCGGATATTTTGCAAGCACCGACGGGTCAGATACTGATTCCGCCTGTGCATGCCGGTTGGCATGTGCGCCGTAAGAGCCAGCACTTTGCGGCGTACGACCGCGTGGCTACGGACTTTTCTGCGTTGGTCGGTATTGACTCATGGCGTATCAATCCCTACTTTTCGACGTGTGAAGACATTAACTTCCATGAACGCGTGGGCGAAGATTGCCTGGCAGCCCGCGTGGATGAACTGCTCAACCGTATTCGTCAAAAATATCGTGAGTACGATATCCAGGCCGATCCCTACGTGGTCGTGAAGGCCGATGCCGGCACCTACGGTATGGGTGTGATGACGGTGCGCGATGCCAGCGAAGTGATCGGGCTTAACCGCAAGCAACGCAACAAGATGAGTGTGATCAAGGAGGGCATGGAAGTGTCCTCCGTGATCATTCAGGAAGGCGTGCCTACCTTGGAGAGCATTGGCGAAGCCGTGGCTGAGCCGGTGGTCTACATGATGGATCGTTTCGTTGTGGGTGGTTTCTATCGGGTGCATGAGGCACGCGGGGTGGATGAAAACCTGAATGCGCCCGGTATGCGTTTTGTGCCCTTGGCTTTTGAAACGGGCTGTAACTTGCCGGATTACGGCGCCAACCCGGATTCACCGCCGAATCGTTTTTATGCCTATGGCGTGATTGCCCGATTGGCATTGATGGCGGCCTCGTTTGAATTGGAAGCGGCTGATCCGTTCGGGGTCTGATCACATGAGCTGGTTGCGCTCCTGGGTTCTAGCGGTGTGCGTTGCGCTGGGCCTTGCCGCGTGTGGCGATAAAAAGCCGATGCTCAGCGAGTCCTTTGTATTTGGTACGCGTGTTGAAGTTCAGGTGGCGGAAGATGTGCCTGAAGCCCGGGTGCGTGCCGCCGTAGCAGCGGTGCTGGCCGACTTTGATCGCATGCACCGCACGTACCATGCCTGGCAGCCCTCCGAGTTAACGCAACTGAATGATGCGCTGGCGGCGGGTAAGCGGCATCACGTGTCTAAAGAGATGGCGGCGTTGCTGCTGGAAGCACAGGGCTTTTCCAAAGCATCGGCAGGTCTGTTTGATCCGGGTATTGGTCGGTTGATCGAACTCTGGGGTTTCCATGCCGATAGCTATGTGGCGCAATTGCCTGCGCCGTCAGCGATTCAGGCCTGGTTAAAGGCGCATCCCTCCATTACGCAACTCAAGATCGAGAGCGATGACACGGGCGCCTGGGTGAGTAGCGCCAACCGGGAAGTCGCACTAGACTTCGGTGGCACGCTGAAAGGCACGGCATTAGATCGTGCAGCGGCAACGCTGCATGCGGCTGGTTTGAATAATGCCCTCATCAATATTGGTGGCAACGTCATGGCATTAGGCACCCGTTATGGCACACCTTGGCGTGTGGCCATTCAGGCACCGCGCTATGCCGGGCCATTAGCGATTCTGGAACTGCACGATGGTGAAGCGACCGGCACATCAGGCGACTATCAGCGTTATTTTGAAGTGGACAGCAAACGTTATCCGCATCTGCTGGACCCGCGTACCGGTTATCCGGCGCCCGGTGTGCAGTCGGTAACCATTGTGGTCGACGGCCCGGATGCCGGTGTCCGATCAGACGTGCTGACTAAGCCGCTCTTCATTAATGGCAAGGATTGGCTGGCGATGGCACAGCGCTTGGGCCTCAAGGCGGTGCTACGGGTGGCGGATGATGGTTCGGTGTCTGTGACAGCAAATCTGGCCGATCGGCTGAAATTTCAGCCACATGATGGCAAACTGCCGGATATACAGAGAATTTCCCCATAAAATTAGGTGCTATGACAGCAACATCAACAAATCATCCGGTAGGTATTCTGCTGCTGACGCACGGTCGGCTGGGCGAAGCCTTGCTGGATTGCGCCCGTCACGTACTGGGCGGCAACATACCGGAACATGTGGCCATTCTCTCTGCCGGGCAGGACGAGCCAGTGGAGGGTGTGGAAGCGAAAGCACGCCAATTGCTTGTGACCTTGAACCAGGGTGGTGGCGTTCTGGTGCTCACCGATTTGCTGGGCGCAACGCCGGCACGTGTAGCCGCACGCCTGATCGAGCATGGCACCGTCGAGGCGCTTTCGGGCGTGAGCTTGCCGATGGTGCTGCGGGCAATTAATTATCGCAATCGCCTGTTGCCAGCGCTGGTACAAAAAGCGCTGCTGGCAGGTACGGAATGCACGGTGGCCATGACGGCCGCTGACGCAGGTTGATTCTGTCGACTCATACGAAAGCTACTTTATGACCACGTTGCGCCAGGATGTCGAAATTATTAACAAGCTCGGGCTGCATGCCCGTGCATCAGCCAAGTTCACCCAGCTGGCCGGCACCTTTCAGAGTGAGGTCTGGCTGGAACGTAATGGCCGACGCGTCAATGGCAAAAGCATCATGGGGGTGATGATGCTGGCGGCGGGCAAAGGGACATCGGTCACTATTGAAACCATCGGCGATGATGCTGAAGCGGCTATGAGCGCATTGGTGGCGTTGATCAACGACTATTTCGGCGAAGGCGAGTAAGGCATGAGCTTTACCCTCCACGGTCTCGGCGTTTCCGGTGGCATTGCCATCGGTCAGGCGCAGCTGTTGTCGCATGCGACGCTGGAGGTTGCCCACTTAACATTGCCGGCGCGTCAGCTGGAAAAAGAGGTGTTGCGCTTCGAAACGGCAGTGGATCGTGTGCGCACCGAACTGGATGATTTGCGTAACGAGATGGCCGACTCGGCGGCAGAGATGCGCGCCTTTATTGATGTGCATTCGTTAATTTTGCAAGATCCCGAATTGGTTGATGTACCGAAAACCTTGATTCGTGAGCGCGGTTGTAATGCCGAATGGGCGCTGGTACAGCAGATGGATTATCTGGTGAAACAGTTTGACGCCATTGATGATCCGTATTTGCGTGAACGCAAGGCCGATGTGGTGCAGGTGGTGGAACGCGTCATTAAGGAGTTGATGGGGCGCGGCGGCAAGTTAGGCAAAAGTGGCAAGACCAGCAAAAACGCCAAAGGGGTGAAAGAAGAGGAACAGATTATCGTGGCGCATGATTTGCCACCTTCTGATCTGATTAGCTTCAAGGAACATCGATTTGCCGCTTTCGTAACGGATGTGGGTGGAGCAACATCGCACACGGCCATTCTGGCGCGGAGCATGGCCATTCCTGCTGTAGTGGGTCTGCGCGGTGCGCGTGAAGTGATTCGCGATGGCGAATTGCTGATCGTTGATGGTTTCCGGGGTGTCATCATCGTTAACCCCGACGAGCGGGTGCTGGAAGAGTACCGGCTACGTAAAACCCAGATTGAACTCGAGCGCAGCAAGCTCAAACGGTTGAAGAAAGCAGATCCGCTGACGCTTGATGATGTGCGCGTGGATCTGATGGCGAATATTGAACTGCCGGATGATGTGCAGGCCGTTAAAGACAATGGTGCTGATGGTGTCGGCCTGTTCCGAACAGAGTTTCTGTTTCTTAATCGCCGCGAAATTCCATCAGAAGACGAACAATACGAGGCCTACCGCAAAGTTGTGAAGGGCATGGCCGGCAAACCGGTCGTGATTCGCACTTACGACTTGGGTGCAGATAAGGCGCTGGACCAGGCGCGCAGTGCGATTAATCCGGCACTGGGCTTACGCGGTATTCGTTTGTCGCTTTCTGAACCGGCGATGTTTGGTGTGCAGTTGCGCGCCATTCTGCGTGCCGCACGCTTTGGCCCGGTACGCATACTGATCCCGATGATTTCCAATGTGCAAGAAGTGGATGCAACGCGTGCTGCATTGGATCGTGCGCGTGAAGACTTGCGCATTCGGCGTGTTGCTTTCGGCGAAGACATTCAGCTGGGCGGCATGATCGAAATTCCTGCCGCGGCATTGGCGCTGAATATGTTCCTCAAGCGTCTGGATTTTCTGTCGATTGGCACGAACGATTTGACGCAATATACCTTGGCCATAGACCGGGGAGATGAAGAAGTCGCTGGCCTGTACGATTCGTTGCATCCGGCGGTATTGATGCTGGTGGCGCACGTATTGGCGGGTGGCGAGAAGGCTGGCGTGCCGGTTTCGATCTGTGGTGAATTGGCCGGTAACCCGAAGCTCACACGGTTGCTGCTTGGTATGGGTCTGCGCCATTTCTCGATGCACCCCTCGCAGATTTTGGAGGTCAAACAGCAGGTTCTGACCTCGGATGTAGGACAATTAGCCCCCATGGTGCGCAAATTGCTGCGCCTGGACGATGCTGCCCAGATTCGTGAGCAGATTCGTCGCCTGAATTTACCGGCCGATCATTCGGCCCATTAACTGATAAGAATAATGAACGATGTCCTTCCCGGCTCGGTCGGTCTAGTCCGCCCGCAGACTTTTCACTGTGCAGAACCGCTGCCATTGAAGAGCGGTGCCGTGCTGCCCGAGTTTTCGCTGGTGTATGAAACCTATGGCACGCTCAATGCAGACGCCAGTAATGCCGTGCTTGTTTGCCACGCACTATCTGGCAATCACCATGTGGCGGGTTACACCGATGCGGCTAATAAAGAAGGCACGCTGGGCTGGTGGGACAACCTCGTAGGGCCAGGCAAGCCACTCGATACGGATAAATTCTTTGTGGTCGGTGTCAATAACCTGGGCGGCTGCTATGGCTCCAGTGGACCGAATACCGTCAACCCGAAAAACGGCAAACTGTATGGCGCTGATTTTCCGGTGGTGACTGTCGAGGATTGGGTGGTTGCGCAGGCTCGCCTGGCAGATCATCTGGGCGTAAAGAGCTGGGCTGCCGTAGTGGGTGGTTCGCTCGGCGGTATGCAGGCTTTGCAGTGGACGCTGTCGTACCCGGACCGTTTGCAGCATGCCGTTGTAATTGCATCGGCCCCAACGCTGACCGCGCAGAACATCGCCTTTAACGAAGTCGCCCGCCAAGCCATTCTGACCGACCCGGAGTTTTACGGTGGCCATTACTACGAACAAGGTGTGGTGCCGGCGCGCGGTCTCAAGCTCGCCCGCATGCTGGGCCACATTACCTATCTGTCTGATGATCAGATGGCAGAGAAATTTGGCCGCTCGCTTAAAGATGGCGCACTGAAGTACAGCTACGAAACAGATTTCCAGATCGAGTCTTACTTGCGCTATCAGGGCGAAAAATTCTCGGGTTACTTTGATGCCAATACCTATCTGCTCACAACCAAGGCGCTGGATTATTTTGATCCGGCAGGTGCCACCGGCGGTAGCCTGGATGCTGCGTTAGCCGGTGCCAAAGCAGATTTTCTGGTGGTAGCCTTTACAACCGACTGGCGTTTTTCGCCAGAGCGCAGCCGCGAAATCATGACGGCCCTGGTGCATAACGGCCGCCGTGTGAGCTATGCCGAGATTGATAGTGTGCATGGCCATGACTCTTTCCTGATGGATGATGCGCAGTACCACGCTGTGTTGCGCACCTACTTCGAAGAGGTGGTGCTATGAGCACGCCAACACGTATGGGCACCCGTTTAGATCTGGCAGATCTGCGCGCCGATCTGGATGCGATTGCCGGCTGGATTCAGCCGGGTGAGCGTGTGCTCGATCTGGGTTGCGGTGATGGTTTGTTGTTACGCCGTCTGATGGATGAGAAACAGGTCATTGGCTACGGAATAGAAAAAGATCCTGCGGGCGTTCTGGCTTGTCTAAAGTCCGGCGTGAATGTGATCCAGGTAAACCTAGAGCGCGGTCTTGCCGGGTTTGAAGATGGCGCCTTTGATCATGTGATCATGTCGCTGTCGCTACAGATGATCCAGAACACCGTGGGGCTATTGAATGAGCTACTGCGCGTAGGCCACGAGGCCGTGGTGTCGTTTCCGAACTTCGGTTATTACACGCACCGCCAGGCTATTCTCAAGGGTCGCATGCCGGTTTCGGAAAGTTTGCCTTACCAGTGGTTTGATACGCCGAATGTGCGCTTCTTTACCATTGCCGACTTCGAGGCGCTCTGCGCCGAGCAGGGCATCGGGATTCTGGAAACCATTGCACTGGATAACGGTGCGCGCGTGACTGAAGACATTAATTTCCTGGCGGATACGGCCATCTATCGTTTAGGCCGTCCATGACCGATAGTGTCTCGGCACAGAAACCCAGCATGTGGCGCGCTCTCTGGACGCGCCACATGGCTATTTGCGTCCTGATCGGTTTCGCATCGGGTCTACCGCTCTATCTGCTATTGAATCTGCTGCCAGCCTGGTTGCGTTCTAGCGGTGTCAATCTCAAGACCATTGGTTTGTTTGCGCTGATTCAGTTTCCCTATACGTGGAAATTTATCTGGGCGCCGTTGCTCGATCGTTATGGCCTCAATTTCCTAAAGCTAGGACGGCGGCGCGGTTGGATGCTGGTTACACAGTTAGGTTTAGTCGGCGCGATTGGCGCGCTGGGCGGCTTTGACCCGCACACAGAAATCAGCACCATCATGCTGCTCGCCGCCCTGGTGGCGGTGTTTTCTGCGACCCAGGATATTGCGCTGGATGCATTTCGTCGCGAGCTGCTCTCCGATGAAGAACTGGGTCTGGGTAATTCCGTTTTCGTGAATGCGTATCGTGTTGCCGGCTTGGTACCGGGCTCCATATCGCTGATCCTGGCAGATCACCTACCCTGGAATGAAGTGTTCTGGATTACCGCTGCGTTCATGCTGCCCGGTGTAATCGCTACTTTCTGGGTAAGTGAACCTCAGGGAGATGCACTTGCGCCGCGCACGCTTAAACAAGCGATTGTTGAACCCTTTAACGAATTCATGGCGCGTGCGGGCTGGAAAAGTGCGCTCACGGTGCTGGCGTTTATTTTTTGCTACAATCTTTGCGATTATCTCTGCAAGGCATTTGCTACGCCTTTCTATCTGGACATGGGCTACGCTAAAAGCGATATCGGTCTAGTGGCCAAGAATGCAGGTTTGTGGCCTGCGGTGATTGGCGGCTTGCTGGGCGGCTTATGGATGGTGAAGCTGGGCATCAATCGCGCACTCTGGTTATTCGGTGTGGTGCAGGTCGTGTCGATTTTCGGCTTTGCCTGGTTGGCAGCAGCGGGCCCACAAGCTTCGATTGGCCCGGCGGCGCTGTCCAGCCTGGCATTAGTGATTGGTTTTGAGGCGTTGGGTGTGGGTCTGGGCACGGCTGCTTTTGTGGCTTTTATCGCCCGCTCGACAAATCGTGCCTACACGGCAACGCAGTTTGCCTTGTTCACAAGTCTCGCAGCGGTGCCGCGTACCCTGGTGAATGCCTCGGCCGGTTGGCTGGTGGAGCAACTGGGTTGGTACGGTTTCTTCTGGCTGTGCGCGGTACTGGCAATCCCGGGCATGTTGCTGCTCTTTAAGGTAGCACCCTGGTCGGGTGATGACAGCGCAACAGCCAGCGAGGCACGGGCTGCATGAGTGCTCAGGCACTGGTTGCTGCGGCCGAGGCTTTGTCCGCCCGATTAGATGGACTGAATTTCTCGGCACCTGTAACGCACGTCTATAACCCGCTGGATTATGCGGGTGCTGCACACACACAGTATCTGACACAGTGGGGCAATCAACCGCAATTACGCCGCGTGATTTTTCTGGGCATGAACCCGGGTCCTTTCGGGATGGTGCAGGTGGGTGTGCCGTTTGGTGAAGTAAGCATCGTGCATGAATGGTTGCGGATTGATGCACCTATTCAGCAGCCGTTACATATGAACCCTAAGCGCCCCATCGAAGGTTGGGCCTGCACCCGTTCAGAAGTCAGCGGGCGACGTTTATGGGGGTTGTTCCGTGATCGGTTTGGTACACCGGAGCAATTCTTTGCCGAGCATTTTGTGGCCAATTACTGCCCGCTGGCATTCTTTGATAACGCGCGCAATGTCACGCCCGATAAATTACCGGCCGCAGAAATGGCACCCGTTATTGATGCATGTGACGCACATTTGCGTACCCTAGTTGAAACCATGCAGCCCGAGTGGGTGGTGGGCGTAGGGGCTTATGCGGAGGCTCAGGCTGTGCGCGCGCTGGCATCAAGCAGTCATCAGCCGCGCATTGGACGTGTGTTGCACCCGAGTCCAGCGTCGCCTGCAGCCAACCGCGGTTGGGCGGAGGCTGCAACACGCCAAATGGTTGACCAGGGCATCTGGCGTGCCGATGCTTAGGCTGGCAACTGAGGCCGGTCAGTTACGCTAATAACGGGCCGATTTTCTGACGTATAAACCGTAAGGTGCGCCAGCCCAGCAAGCCTTTGCTGGCAATTTTGAGCGCCCCCTTGGGTCGCCAGAGCACCAGAACAAAAAGACCCACACCTACGGCGATTGGGTTTTCACCAATCCAACGCCGTGTGCGTTCGGCACCTTCAATCACATGGTCTGCGGCATTTAACGCATCGGCGATTGGGGCACAGCTTGCAGTCAGGGCAATACGTTGCTGACTAATGCGCTCAAGGAGGCGGCCGCGTTTGATGGCGCGTTCAGTCAGCGCTGACATGCTGATCCTGAGCGGGCGGTCTGAGCGCAGCGCGATCGGTTTGCAGTGCCTGCAAACTATCTGAAAAAATATCCGCCCCGGCTTTTGCGTGCGTGCTGGCACGCCAGATGGCGAGCAGCGCGAATAGTGCAAACAATCCCGTAGCACCACCCAGAATGACTAATCGTTGTTCCCAATAGGCAACGACCAGCCAGGCGAGCAGCGTAACAACGGTAACGCCTGAGAAAAACACGGCGACCGCTGTAAAAGCAAAGAGCGCGACCAGATGGTCGCGTGCATCGGCGAGCTCCAGACCCAGTAACTCGAGGCGGGTTTGCACCACCCCGAGTAGCTGGCGAAGCTGATCGCGTGCTGCGTCGAGCAGTTTCATGAACGACTTGGTGGCGATTAGCGACGGCCAATCAGCACGCCAAGTGCCAGACCCAGTGCCGCAGCAATGCCTACAGCCTTCCATGGCTCGGCATGCACAAAATCGTCGGTAGCGTGCGCGGCAGCCTTCGCCTTTTCTGTGGCGTATGCCTGGGCATCCGCTAGAGATACCTTGGCTTCTTGCAAACGCTTCTCCAAGCGACCGCGCAATTCGGTCACTTTTTCGCCAGCCTGACCAGCGGTCGCGCGCAGCAACTCTTCAGTGTCAGCAACGACTAATTTTAGGTCGGCAACGAGTTTTTCTTTGGAGGCTGTGGTGTTCGACATGTGAATCCTTTCTAAATGTGTCTTCACGAATGCTTATCATGCATCCGCAAACTTAGCCTACGCTTAACGCGTGTGGCTGGCAATGCATGTTTGATTAAAGCGTTAAGTCGTAATCGATAACGAGCGGCGCATGGTCCGAGAACTTCTGATCTTTATAAACCGATGCAGTGCTTGCCTTGGCTGCGATGCCCGGTGTGGCAATCTGGTAATCAATACGCCAACCAACGTTGTTGGCATAAGCCTGGCCGCGATTGCTCCACCACGTGTAGCACTCACTGGTGGTCTCCGGATGCACTGCACGGTAGACATCAACCCAGCCCAGCTCATCAAGCAGTTGAGTCATCCAGGCACGCTCTTCAGGCAGAAAGCCAGAGTTCTTCTGGTTGGACTTCCAGTTCTTAAGGTCTTGTTCTTTATGAGCGATATTCCAGTCGCCGCAGACAATTACTTCACGGCCGGAATCCTTGAGCGCCTTCATGCGCGGCAGAAATTCATCCATGAAGTGAAATTTGGCAATCTGGCGTTCTGGCGAGCTGGAACCAGAAGGGAGATAAAGTGAAACAACAGTCTCTTTACCCATATCGAGCTCCAGATAGCGGCCTTCGGCATCAAAGTCGGTGTGGCCAATGCCTTGCGTTATTTGCTGTGGGGTGTGCGGCGTCCAGATGCCAACACCGCTATAGCCCGGGCGCTCGGCGAGATGCCAGTAACCGGTGAGGCCGCAGGGGTTTTCCATGGTGCCGTCTTTGG